>NZ_VWWG01000323.1:0-2569 GCF_011753085.1 Burkholderia sp. Tr-862 | reverse complement strand
CGTTCGCGGTGCGCGGCAGCGCCTTCAGGCGCGTCGCGACGTCGGCGTTGGTCGAGCCGGTGGCGGCGACGATGTCGAGCGGCCACGCGCGCGGCGCGGCATCCAGGTGCGCCTCGAGCCGGTTGCGCGCGATGCGCGCGTCACCGGTATCGGGCGTGTCGGAGGAGGTGGGGGCGTTCATGGCGCATATTGTAGCGACAGGGGGGCAATACGTCGGCAGTCGGGGCGAAAGTCATCTTGCTCAAAGTGCAGGGCCCGATTGACGTGCGACGCTGAGTGCTCATTTTTCTCTTGTCTGGCTGAGAAAAGTGTCATGGGGGTTCGTCGTGCGCATGCGAGCTAAAAGGAAAACTGCCCCCCACGTCCTGATCAACCGATTGGCGAAACATAGTCGACCGATGCCGATTTATTAGGATTTCGAATTCGTCAGATTGATTCTCTTATGCCGATCGCGCATTTTGGTGCGATGAGATTTGCACCATTCGGCGACGAGAGGAAATCCAGATGAATCGTGAAAAGAAATTGTTGCCGGGGCTTTCATTGGCTGCTGCCGGCCGCTGGTTCATGGCCAACCGTGGCAGGGGCCTCCCCGGTAGGCGGGCGGCCGTCGAGTTTGTGGCAACCAGTGCTTTCACGGGCGGCAGCCGTTTGATTGCGGTCAGTTCAGGTGACATCGAATGATCCGCTACTTCCTTGCCAAGGGCGATCGAGGCGGCAGTGCCACGATCACGGAGGGACTCGAATTCGTCACGTGTTCCAATCCGCCCCCGCGCGTGCAGATTGCCACGCTCTACATGAAAACCTACTGCACGGCCTGTAAGCGGGTAGGGTTCATTGCACCGCAAGGTCCGCGCTTGTCCGGCACGGCGCCCAATGGTCAGCGATGGGCGTTGAGTGGGGATATCAATGCCTGCGGGTGCAGTCCGCCGCCTGTTTTCCATGCCGAGCGGAGTATGAAGATGATCCTGACTTCGCACGAGGCGACTGAGCGTGTGGAGAGCAAGCGCGTTCCAATGTCCGAGGACGAAGTGCCGATCGCATCGGCGGGAGCGGATATCGCGCTCGACTATGACGAACAGGTACGCGTTGGCATCGGGACCACGCTGCCGCAGAGCTATCCATACGTGATCGAAATGGTCGACGGGCGCACGTATGTGGGACGCGTCGGTACGAATGGCCGACTGCCACGCGTCGTGACCGAGCCCGACGGCAGTTACACAATCTATTGGGGCGAGGACGCGCTCGCTCATCCGGACTGGACGTCATGCCCAACAGACCCATAACGGTGAGATCGAATACGATCCCCCGGTCCATCAAGGAAGTACAGCTTCAGGCGGTGACGTTCAAGGCGTTATGGGACACCTATCCATCCGGGAATCCATACGACGATCCGGCTTATACAAATCAGTGCGCTATTCGTGTAAGCGTGGCCTTGCACCGTGTCGGTATCGACATGAAGTCGTTTTCGTCGAAGTTGGTAAGACCGCTCGGCGGTCAACCTAGCATCGGGCGAATTCTGATCAATGGAAAGGTGGTGGCCACGCGTGCCAATGAGCTTGGCTCATGGCTTAAGCTGCAGCCATTTGCCGGTCTCGGAAAAGCGGAGGCGATTACCGGAGCGGACTGGGAGGCAAAAATAAAGGGGCGTACAGGTATTGTCATGTTTGATGGTTACTGGGCGCGTGCCGGCGAGTCGGAATTGAATGCCAGCGGCGGGCACATTGATCTCTGGAATGGCTCTCGAATGACGGTGAATGGTTTCTGGGGGGCTGCGTCGACGATAGGGAGATATGTCGGGATGGCGTCGTTTCGGCAAGGTGCAAGTGTCCTCCCAAGTCTCAGCTATTCCGATCTCGGGAGGTCGAGTTCAATCGTGTTTTGGGAGATCAAGTGAAGCGGTTTGCGATCACGCTTTCGGGGGCTCTTGGCGGTTTGCTGTTGACTTGGTTTTATCTGTACGCATACAGCCATATAAGTTGGCCGAAACTCCCAAGCACGCCGGCTCGCGGTTGCTACGAGATCGATAAGTGCCCGATCTCATGGTGGCAAGGGGCGTTGTTTTTTGCGTACTTGCTGGGACCCGCCGTGTTTTTCGGCGTCGTCAATGCGATAGGTTACAGGCGCTGGTCATGCAAGAGATGGAGTGCCACGCTCGGCGTCGGGACCATACTCGCGGGCCTGTTCTACCTTGAACCCTATGTTTCCCGTTTGCTTGCGCGCTGATGCCGGGCGCTTACTGCTTTTCCATTTGTTCCAGTGCCTTGATGTCTTCATCGGTCGCCATTTCGCAGGCGAGCAGCGCCTTGCTCTTCAGTGCAGGGCCCAGGCGGCGCGTCACGAGGATCAGCGCGCCGCCGGACCGCGGACGTTCTGCCGGCGCGTGTTCGCGCCGGCGTTGTAGAAACATCCTCAGGGCGCGATGACCGGATGCTTCAACGCATGCGCGGTCTCGATCCACTGCGCGTGGAACGCGTCCGCATCGGGTTTGAGCCCCAGCTCGCCGTTGCGATAAGCCATCGCGAGCGTCTGCACGGCTTCAGGCAGCTCGCGATGGCTTATCGCAACGGCA
>NZ_VWWG01000322.1:0-2633 GCF_011753085.1 Burkholderia sp. Tr-862 | reverse complement strand
CCGCTGCCGACGGCTCGGCCAGCATCGCGGCCGCGCCGTAGCGCAGCCAGGTCGGATCGGGAATCGTGTCGTCGTCGGTGAACGCGATCAGCGCGCCGCGCGCGCTGCGCCAGCCGACGTTGCGCGCGCCGGCCGGCCCCTGGGTATCGGGCGCGGTCATGTAGCGGATCACCGGTATGTCGGCCATGCGTGCACGGCACGCGTCGACGGCGGGCCACGCGCTGCCGGCCGGGTCGTCGTCGACGACGACGATCTCGTAGGTCGTCGGATCGAACACCTGCGCGCACAGCGCGTCGAGGCAGCGCTCGAGCAGGTCGGGCCGCCGGTAGGTCGGCACGACGACCGACACGACCGGCGGCAGTTGCGTGGCGCGCATGTTCATCTCGGCTTCTCCAGCAGGAACGAGCCGATCACGAGCGCGTCGAGCGGCGAGGTCCAGAAGCATTCGATCGCGTCGCGCGGCGAACAGACGATCGGCTCGCCGCGCGTGTTGAACGACGTATTGACGAGCACCGGCACGCCGGTGAGCGCGTCGAACTCGGACAACAGCGCATGCAGCAGCGGATGCTGCGCTTCGTCGACGGTCTGCACGCGCGCGGTGCCGTCGATGTGGCGCACCGCCGGAATCTTCGCTTCCGCGCCGGGCGCGACGTCGTACGCGAACAGCATGAACGGCGCGCGCAGCGGCGTGCGCCGGCCACCGTTGAACCATTCATGCGCACGGTTTTCGAGCACGACCGGCGCGACCGGCCGGAAGTCCTCGCGATCCTTGATCCGGTTCAGCTTGCGCTGCATGTCCGGATCGATCGGCGACGCGAGGATCGAGCGGGCGCCGAGCGCGCGCGGCCCGAACTCCATGCGGCCCTGGAACCATCCGATCACGCGGTTCGCCGCGAGCAGCGCGGCCGTCTGCGCGGCGACGTCGGCCAGCCGCCGGTACGGCAGCTGCGCCTCCTTCAGGAACGCCTCGATCGCGTCGTCGCTGTACGACGGTCCGAGATACGCATGGTCCATCCGCCAGTCACCGCGCATCCCGCGCATCCGGAAGTCGGTCCACAACGCGGCGCCGAGCGCGGTGCCCGCGTCGCCGGAGGCCGGCTGCACCCACACGTCGTCGAACGGCCCGCGATCGCGGATCTTCGCGTTCATCACACAGTTCAGCGCGACGCCGCCCGCCATCGCGAGCTGCTTCTCGCCGCTCTCGGCAGCGAGCCAGTCGACCGCCTGCAACACCGTTTCCTCGAGCACCACCTGCAGCGCATGCGCGATGTCGCAGTGATGCGGCTCGATCGGGCCGCCGCGTTCGCGCGGCGCGCCGAACCGCGCGGCGAGATCGGCTTCGACGACCTCGTAGCGGCCTTCGCCGTTGTAGCTCACCAGCTTGCGCATCTCGTCGGCAAGCCCCGGCTTGCCGTACGCCGCGAGCGCCATCACCTTGTACTCGTCGGACGAATGCAGGAAGCCGAGGTAGCGCGTCACGTGCTCGTACAGCAGGCCGAGCGAATGCGGCAGGTTGACCTGCCCGAGCCGCCGGTAAGCCTGCCCGTCGAACACGCCGTAGCTCGTCGTCGCGCGTTCGCCGCGCCCGTCCAGCGTCATCACCGCGCAGTGGTCGAACGGCGCCGCGAGAAACGCGCTCGCCTCGTGCGCGAGATGGTGCTCGATGAAGTGCCAGCGGAACGGCCCGTCGTGCGCGACGCCGCGAAAGCGCCGCTGCAGGTGATGCGGCGCGCCGCCCGCGAGCTGACGCGGCGCGTTCACGATCGACGACAGGAACAGCGGATGCCATGGCGATGCGCCGTCGGCACGCGGCGCGTGTGCGGACGGCGCCAGCGGCAGCGTCAGCTCGGGCGTGTTGCCGTGCCGATCGAGTTCGAGCCACGGATCGTACGAATACGCGACATGGTCGACCTCGGCCAGCACGAGGTCCGCTTCCGCGAGACAGTAGTCGATCGCGTGATACGGCAGCTCCCAGGTCGAAAACGGCACCGGCCGCTTCGCGTGCTTCACGTGCGTGAAGCGTTCCTCCTCGGCCGCGGCGAGCACGACACCGTCGCGCACGAGGCACGCGGCGCTGTCGTGGAACGCGGCGTTGATGCCGAGCGTATAGGTGGAGTCGGGCATACGTCAGCTCCTGGTGATGACGTGCGCGAAGGGAATCACGTTCGATGCATTCGCGGCGACCGGCTCCACGCCGCGTACGGCGGCCCGCGCGGCCGCGCGTTGCGCATCGCGCTCGTTGCCGCGCAGCAGCGCGTGCGTCGCCGCGACGACGTCGTCGACGCTCACGCCGAGCAGGCACGGATGCCCCGGCTGGTTGCATACGCTGCGATAGCAGTTGCGGCACGGCACATCGACGTTCAACGCGCGATGCGGTACACGCCACGGCGTGTGCTGCGGGTTGGTCAGTGCGTACAGGTCGACGACCGGCGTGCCGAGCGCGGCCGCGAGATGCACGGGGCCGCTGTTGTTCGACAGCAGCAGGTCGGCCGTCTCGATCAGCGCGCCGAGTTCGCCGAGCGCCAGCACACCGGCGAGCGGCACCGCGCGCGGCCCCGCGTGTTCACACACCGCCTCGACGAGCGCGCGCTCGTCCGCGCTGCCCGTCACCGCGATCCCGTCGAACAGCGGCA
>NZ_VWWG01000321.1:0-238 GCF_011753085.1 Burkholderia sp. Tr-862 | reverse complement strand
TTATGAGGTCATCTATGGATTGCGATGGTGTACGATGCTGCAGTTCAGTATTGCGTGGGTCGTGGTCATCGTTGGCACGTGGACATCTGCTTTCAGACCGCCATTCTACGGAGCTTGTCGTTAATGGCCTTTTTGTGCATCTCCACATTGTTAGTCAAATTCGTGGGTTGTGATTTGCTTTCTGTTTTGGTGGTATCTCGTGACTTTGTTCGTATGGTGTGTTTTTTTTTTTTTTTTC
>NZ_VWWG01000320.1:0-2479 GCF_011753085.1 Burkholderia sp. Tr-862 | reverse complement strand
GACGTCGGTCGCGGCCGACGACACGCAGATCGCGGCCGACCAGCCGCGCGTGGCCGATACGAGCCGGCGCGCAACCTCACGCTCCACCGCACGCGCGACCACGACACTCGCGCGGCACACGCCACCGGTTCGCGAGCCGCAGCACGCGCGCAACGGCGTCCGCGTCGCCGACTGGAAAGGCGTCCCGGCCCGGCGCACGCATGCGATCCATCGCGTGAGTGTGCATACACGCCACGGGCGCCGCGCCGCGGCGACCGAAATCCAATTGGCCGGGGTCTATCGCGGACACTGAGCGCGCGGCGCGCCCACAGCGACAACGGGCGGCACCGTCTCCGGTGCCGCCCGCTTCATGCCCTTCCTGGTTCGTGCGTCAGGCCGCCAGCAAACCGTGCGGATCGATCACGAATTTGCGCGGCGCGCCGCCGTCGAACTTCTTGTAGCCTTCCGGCGCCTGGTCGAGCGAGATCACCTCGACGTTGACGATCTTCGCGATCGGCAGACGGTCGAACAGGATCGCCTGCATCAGGTTGCGGTTGTATTTCAGCACCGGCGTCTGGCCCGTGAAGAACGAGTGCGACTTCGCCCAGCCGAGGCCGAAGCGGATGCTCAGGCTGCCGTGCTGCGCGGCCTTGTCCTTCGCACCCGGATCGTCCGTCACGTACAGGCCGGGGATACCGATCGCGCCGGCCGGACGCGTGATTTCCATCAGCGAGTTCAGCACCGTCGCGGGCGCTTCCTCGGAATGGCCCGACGAACCGTGGCCGTGCGCCTCGAAGCCGACGCAGTCGACCGCGCAGTCGATTTCCGGCACGCCGAGGATCTGCTCGATCTGCTCGCCGAGCGACGCGTCCTTCGACAGGTCGACCGTCTCGAAGCCCATCGCCCGCGCGTGCGCGAGGCGTTCCTCGTTCATGTCGCCGACGATGGTCACCGCCGCGCCCAGCAGGCGCGCCGACGCGGCCGCCGCCATCCCGACCGGGCCCGCGCCCGCGATATAGACCGTCGAGCCCGGCTTCACGCCCGCGCTCACCGCGCCGTGATAACCGGTCGGAAGAATGTCGGACAGGCAGGTCAGGTCGCGAATCTTCGCCATCGCCTGATCGCGGTCCGGGAATTTCAGCAGGTTGAAGTCCGCGTACGGCACGAGCACGTACTCGGCCTGGCCGCCGATCCAGCCGCCCATGTCGACGTAGCCGTATGCGCCGCCGGCACGCGACGGGTTCACGTTCAGGCACACGCCCGTATGCGTGTCCTTGCACATCGCGCAGCGTCCGCACGCGACGTTGAACGGCACCGACACGAGATCGCCGAGCTTCAGCGTCTCGACGTCGCGGCCCACCTCGACCACTTCGCCCGTGATCTCGTGACCGAGCACGAGGCCGACCGGGGCGGTCGTGCGGCCGCGCACCATGTGCTGGTCGGAACCGCAGATGTTCGTGCTCACCACTTTCAGGATGACACCGTGGCCGATCGCGCGGCCGGTCGGATCGACCATTTTCGGATAATCGATCTTCTGCACTTCGACCTTGCCCGGCCCAAGATAGACGACACCTCGATTGCTGCTCATCGTATTGTCTCCATGTCTCGTTGGATGGCGCTGCGGCGCACCGACGGGTGCGGCGCGTACGCAACGTGCTGTTCGAGAGTAGTCCCGGAGGCGGGGGCGCCGATGTCTCAAACCCGACATGCGTTTGATCGGTGCCGACATCGATGGCGCAAACGCGAAAGTCGGGCCGGAAAGCGGCCGGAAGGCAGTAGCGTGGAAGACGCGGCACGCGCGGGCCGCGACGCCCGGCCGGTCGACGCGATCGGCCCGGCCCGCCCCGCCGGCCGGGCGCCGCGTTATCCGCCCTGGTTCTCGCGGATGATCGCGGCGGCAGCCGCTTGCGCGTCGCTCGCGACGCCGTCGTGCATGCGCGTGCTGACGGCCGGCGTCGGCGGCTCGCTGTCGAGCGCATGGCCGTCGCGGTTGCGCGTATCGACGGTCGCGCGCATCGACAACCCCACCCTGAGCGGATGCGCGGCCAGGTCGCGGGGATCGATCGCGATCACGACCGGCACCCGCTGCACGACCTTGATCCAGTTGCCGGCCGCGTTCTGCGACGGCAGCATCGAGAACGCGCTGCCGGTGCCGGCCGAGAAGCCCTGCACGCGGCCGCGATAGACGACCCGCGATCCGTACAGGTCCGACACCACGTCGACCGGCTGGCCGATGCGCATGTGGCGGATCTGCCCTTCCTTGAAGTTCGCTTCGATCCACAGCCGGTTCAACTGCACGATCGACATCAGCGGCACGCCGGGCCCGACCTGCTGGCCGACCTGCACCGAACGCTGGCCGACCGTGCCGTCGACCGGCGCGACGATCGTCGTGCGCTTCAGGTTCCGGTACGCGAGCCTGAACTGCGCGGCCGCCTGCACGACGGCCGGGCTTTCGTCGACCGGCAGCTTGCTGCCGAGCGCCCGCGCCGCTTCGAGCTGA
>NZ_VWWG01000319.1:0-2681 GCF_011753085.1 Burkholderia sp. Tr-862 | reverse complement strand
GCGGCAGCAACGCCGCGAGCACGTCGACCGAGCGCGCGGTCGCGCCGCGATGGCGCGCCGCGAACGCTGCACCCGCCGCACCCATCGCGATGCGCCGCGCGTTATCGGCGAACAGCGCGTCGAGCACGTGCGCGAGATCGAGCGGATCCGCGACCTGCATCGCCGCGCCGGCCGCGACCGCATCGGCGGTCGCCTGCGTGAAGTTGAACACGTGCGGGCCGATCAGCACCGGCACGCCGACCGCGCACGCCTCGATCAGGTTCTGCCCGCCGAGCGGCAGCAGGCTGCCGCCGATGAACGCGACATCGGCGGCCGCGTAGTACGCGCCGAGCTCACCCATCGAATCGCCGAGCAATACCGCCACGTCAGCCGGCAACGGCTCCGCCGCAGCGGGCCGGCCGGCGGCGAGGGCCGCCGCGTCCGCACCCCACACCGAACGCCGAACGCACTTCAGCCCGTTGCGCTCGACAAGCGCCTCGACTTCGCCGAAACGCTGCGGATGACGCGGCACGAGGATCAACAGCGCGCCCGGCGTGCGCATCGCGGCGAACGCCTGCAGCACCAGCGCCTCCTCGTTCTCCCGCGTGCTGGCGGCGACCCACACGGGCCGCGGGCCGATCGCGTCGCGCCACGCATGGCCGCGCGCGGCCAGCTCCGGCGGCGTGGTCATGTCGAATTTCAGGTTACCCAGCACCGTCACGTTGCGCGCGCCGAGCGACGTCAGCCGCTCCGCATCGGCCGGGCTCTGCGCGAGCACGCGCGAGAAACCGCCGAACACGTCGCGCGTCGCCGCACCGAACTTCGCGGCGCGCCGATGCGAGCGCGCGGACATCCGCGCGTTGGTCAGCACGAGCGGCACGTCCGCGCGGCGGCACTCGTCGATCAGCGTCGGCCACACCTCTGTTTCCATCACGAGGCCGAGCGTCGGCCGCCACGCGCGCAGGAAGCGCCGCACCGCGCCCGGCATGTCGTACGGCAGGTAGCAGCGCAGCACGCGGTCGCCGAAGATCTGCTCGCCGGTCGCGCGGCCGCTCGGCGTCATGTGCGTGAGCAGGATGCGCGCGTCGGGACGCGTACGCATCAGCGCGTCGATCAGCGGCTGCGCGGCGCGCGTCTCGCCGACCGACACCGCATGCACCCAGATCAGCGGCGCGCGATCGTCCGGCGAACGGCCCGCGACCTGGCCGAAGCGCTCGGCGATGTGCTCGCGGTAGCCACGCTCCTTGCGCGAGCGCACAAGGAGCCGGATGACGGCGATCGGCGCGACGAGCCACCACAGCGCGCGATAGATCGCCCTCAGCATGAGTGGGCTCCGTCACCGCGAAGGATGCGGGGCGCGCTCAAACCAGCGCCCTGCCGGTCAGGCGCTCGAGAATCCCCAGCGGCGCGCATTCGCGGCGCACCATCGCGTCGACCGGCAGGAAGAAGGTCTGCTCGAGCATGAACTGGCCGGACATCACAGCGTGCGAAGTCTGATCCGAGAAACATATCCACACGCTGCCCGGCGGAAACGGCATCGTCTGCTGCGGACAGGTCTTCTGGTAATCGAGATCGGCCTTCATCCCGTCGTGCAGGTTCAGCATCAGGTGGTCGTACGCGCTGCGCGGCGACTTCGTCACGTGCAGCAGGTTCAGCAGCCACGCCGAGCCCGGCAACTGCGGCCGGATCTTCGGCAGGAAGCGTTTCGCGACGTCCTCGAACGGCTCGCCGACGCGCCACACGCGCGGCTGGCCGGCCGGGTTCACGTTCGTGAACACGCGCAGGATCCGCTCGCCGTAGTTCGGCCGCGACGGGAACGCGTCGACGTGCAGCCGGCTGTCGTCCTTGCGCCAGGACGTCTGGCGCGTCTCGACCTGCATCAGCCGCAGGCTCGTCGGCGCGACGCGCAGCTTGCCGCGGTATTCGGGAAAGAGACCGTCGACGAGCGTGCCGGCCTGCTGCTGGAAGCGCGCGACGAGCGCGCGCACGGCCGACTGCGTGACGCTGTCGCCGAGCACGCCGGCGAGCACGCCGCCGTTCGGCGCGAGGCTGATGTTCTTGCGTTTCGGATCGGCGAGCGACGGATCGAGCAGCGCTTCCTCGCCGCCTTCGATCGCGAAGCGCAGGTGCGGAAAATACAGCACCTTGCCTTCCTCGACCGCGGCCAGCAGCTGTTCGCGCGGCGCCGACAGGTTGTGTCCGCTCCAGTCGGCGGACGGGACTTCGATGATCTGGGATTCGCTCATGATCGGTTCGCGTGCGTGACGGGCAGGAGAGGCAGGATAGGCAGGGCAGGCGTGACGGGCATTACAGCAGACCAAAGCCCGCAAGCGCCGCCTTCACCTGCGCGATCGACGGCGGCTGCCCCGCCGTGCCGAGATTGACGACGTTCGGCGACCAGTAGCCGCCGGTTCGCCAGGCCGTTGCGAAATTGTACAGTTCGACCGTCGGGCGCTTGAGCGCGGCCGCGATGTGAACCAGACCTGTATCAACCCCGACGGTCGCGGCCGCGCCGTCGATCAGGCCGACGACGGCCGGCAGCGACAGCTTCGGCGGCACGATCGCCGCCGCGCCGAACTCCTTCGCGAGCCGCTCGCTGGTCGCGCGCTCCGCGTCGTTGCCCCACGGCAGCACGAGCGACGCGCCGCGCCGCACGAGCGCCTGGCCGAGCTCGATCCATGCCGCGTCCGGCCACTGCTTGA
>NZ_VWWG01000318.1:0-2729 GCF_011753085.1 Burkholderia sp. Tr-862 | reverse complement strand
ACGACCGTGCCCGTGCCCGACAGCGCGACCGAGGCGCCCGCGCCGGTCAGGTGCACGCCCGCGACGCCGTCGTCGGCCTCGATCGTGCCTGCGTTGGCGAGCGTCGCCGACGCGCCCTGCACGAGCGCGCCGGTGCCGTTTGACACGCGGATCGCCGACGCGTTGTTCACCGTGCCGAGCGGGCCGATCACGACGCCCGTCGAGCCGGCGCCGGTCAGCAGCACCGAGCCGCGGTTCTCAAGCGTGCCGAGGTTCCGCGCGACGAAACCCGTCACGCCCGCGCTCGACGAGGTGACCGCCGCAGCGTTGGCCAGCGTCGTCGCGACCGGCGCGCCGGCATTCGCGCCGGCGAGGTCGTGCGCCTGCCCGTCGACGACGCCCGCCATCGCGCCGGCCGCATTCAGGTTGATCGTCGCGCCGGCGTCGATCGAGCCCTGTGCGCCACCTTCGACCGCCACCGCGATGCCGTTCGCGCCGTTGACGTTGTAGGTGGCGTTGCCGGTCGACAGCGTCGTGCCGGCGCCGGTCGCGAGCACGCCGCGCGCACGCTGGCCGCTCACGTCCGTCGTCAGCGTGCCGGCGGCCGACGCGCCCGTATAGGCCGCGCCGCCCGCGATCCGGAACAGCGTCGAATCGTCGGTATCGACGCTCAGGTGCTGCGCGGCGACGTTGATCCTCGAGCCCGCGCCATACGCATAGAAGCCGATCTGGTTCGTGCCCGACATGAAGTGGGGCACCGCGTTCGCGCCGACGTCGATGGTCGCGCCCGAGCGCGCGTGGACGCCGATCGCGCCGTTGCCCGTCAGGTTGAGCGCGCCGTCGACCGTGGCCTTCGCGCGCGACCCTTCGGCCCACACGCCGTAGTTGCGCGTGTCCGATGCCGGGTCGAGCCCGCCGGCCACGTTGATCGTGCCGGTCGACGTCGCGGCCGTGGCGGTCGAGCCGGTGCCGACCACCATGATGCCGATCCCGTTCACGCCGTTCAGCGTGATCGTGCCCGTGTTGGTGACGGTCGCGGCCGTGTTGGCCGCAAGCATGCCGGCGTTCGCGAGCGGCGTGCCGGGCGCCGCGCCGTTCACGACGATCGAGCCCGCGTTGCGCAGCGTGCCGGACGACGAGCCGAGGCTCGCCATCCCTGCGCCGTTCTGCGTCTGCGAGCCGATCACGATCGAGCCGAGGTTGCTGGCCGTGCCCGAGGCGCCGAGCAGGATCCCGTATGCGCGCGCGGACAGCGCGACGTCGTTCGCCGCTGCCCCGGGCGTGTACTGGGCCGCGCGGCCGAGCTGGATCGTGCCGCCGGCCTCGTTGGTGAAGGTGCCGCCGGCCGCGAAGCCGCCGATCACCTGGCTGTCGAGCGTCGTCGCGTTGACGCCGACGTTGATCGTGCCGGCGTTCGACGCGTTCGCACCGCCTGTCACGGCCACCGCGTAGTTCTGCAGGTCGGGGCGGTTGCCGTCGAGCGTCCAGGCGCCGACGTTCATCACGCCGTTGTTCACGAACGTCGTGCCCGTGCCGCTTGCGTACACGCCGTTGCCCTCGGTGTACGCGTGGAATCCGAAGTTGTCGGGCGGCGTGCCGCTGCTCGTGTCGACGTTGTCGCCGGACGCGTAGCCGGACGAGATCACGCCGTTGTTGACGCCGCTCGCGCCGGTGAGCAGGCGCACCAGCGTGAAGTCGCCGGACAGGCGGCCGTCGTTGACGAAGTGCGCGCCGTTTTCCGCGAGGACGGCCGAACTCGATTCGATCGTGTTGGTGCCGCGGAAGTCGATCTGGCCGTCCTTGCCGATCTGCAGCGTCGCGTTCGCGCCCGTGCCGTGCATCACCGACAGATGGTCGATCGGCAGCGTGTTCTTGTCGCCGGCCGACACGTTGTTCGCGTACTCGAAGGTTTCCTGCGTGAAGGTGACGGCCTGGCCGAACGCGGTGTCGTACGCGGCTTGCGAGCCGAGCGCGCCGCTGCGGACCGAGCGCGCGAGGAAGTCGTTGTACGCGGCGAGCGACGCGGCGTCGCTGACGGTCCATGTGCTGCCGTCGAACGCGGTGAAGGTGCCCGCATAGGTCGGCACGTCGAGCCGGACTTGGCCGACGGCGCCGCCGCTCGCGAGATAGTCGCCGGTGCCGAGCCAGATCCGGTTGCGCGAATTCCAGTTGACGACGCTCTTTGCCGAGCCGGTGCCGTCCGCGAAGGTCAGGTCGGTCTGCTTCGGCGCGATCGAGATCGCGTTGCCGGCCGCGGCGGGCGCGTTCGCCGGATTGCCGATCGACACGTTCAGCGTGCCGCCGGTGTTGTCGACGGTGCCGAGCCGAAGGTTCACGTACTGGTTGCCGTTCACGTCCTGGTAGACGGGCACGTTGGTCGAGCCGGCCGTCGACGCGACGAACGCGGACGAGTCGTACGTGGCGATCGATGTATGAGTGCCCGTGATCGAGTCGGGCGTGCTGACGCTCTGCGTCTTGCCGCCGAGCGACAGCAGCGGCTGGTTCGGGTTGCCCGACACGATCGACGTATTGCCGATCGGCGTGAGCGTATAGCCTGGGTCGCCGGCGGCGCTCGCCCATGCACCTGTCACGCCGACCGTGTCGCCGCCCGACACGGTCGTGGCGCCGGCCAGGTTGTCGTTCACGGTCGGGCTGTAGCTGCCGAGCGCGCAAGCGCCGCCGCTTGCGACCGCGGAGCCGTCGCCGCATGTCGATGCGTACGCGGAGCCGGCCGACAGCGCGGCCAGCGA
>NZ_VWWG01000317.1:0-2773 GCF_011753085.1 Burkholderia sp. Tr-862 | reverse complement strand
GCCTGCTGCCGCTCACCGACAGCACGCGCGGCCTGCTCGGCGCACGCGTGTTCGATGCGCTGCCGGCCGGCGCGTCGCTGGTGCAGGTCGGGCGCGGCCCGCAGCTCGATGAAGCCGCGCTGCTCGCGGCGCTCGCGAGCGGCCGCCTCGACAGCGCGATCCTCGACGTGACGGAGCCCGAACCGCTGCCGGCCGGCCACCCGTTCTGGACGCATCCGCGCATTCGCATCACGCCGCACATCGCGAGCGCGACGCGGCCGGACACCGCGGTCGACGCCGTGCTCGCGAACCTCGCGCGCCATCGCGCGGGGCAGCCGATGATCGGCGTCGTCGATCGCGCGCGCGGCTACTGACCTGACGCGCGCCCGGCCCGCCGGGCGCGCAGCAGAAAATGCCGAAGCGCCCCGCACAAACGCCGCGCGCATACGTTTCGGGCCGCAAATTGAAGACGCATCCGGATTTCTCGCCCGTTAGCATGAACTCACCGCTGACACCTGACGAGAGTCCCGCCTTCCCATGAACCAAGCCGCGCTGATCGAAGCCGATCGTCACCACCTGATCCATCCCGTCGTCAACTACCGTACGCACGAGGCGCGCGGCGTCACCGTGCTCGAATCCGCCGACGGCGTATTCCTGCGCGACGCCGCCGGCCATACGCTGCTCGATGCGTTCTCGGGCCTGTGGTGCGTGAACGTCGGCTACGGCCGCGACAGCATCGTGAAGGCCGCCGCCGAGCAGATGACGAAGCTGCCCTACGCGACCGGCTATTTCCATTTCGGCTCGCAGCCCGCGATCGAGCTCGCCGAACGGCTCGCGGCGCTCGCGCCGCCGTCGCTGAACCGCGTGTACTTCACGCTCGGCGGCTCGGATGCGGTCGATTCCGCGGTGCGCTTCATCACGCACTATTTCAACGCGACCGGCCGCCCGTCGAAGAAGCAGATGATCGCGCTCGAGCGCGGCTATCACGGTTCGTCGTCGATCGGCGCGGGGCTCACCGCGCTGCCCGCGTTCCACCGCCATTTCGACCTGCCGCGCGCGGACCAGCACCATATCCCGTCGCCCTACCCGTATCGCCACCCGCTCGGCGACGATCCGCAGGCGCTGATCGCCGCGTCGGTCGCCGCGCTCGAAGCGAAGGTCGCGGAGCTCGGCGCGGACAACGTCGCCGCGTTCTTCTGCGAACCCGTGCAGGGCTCCGGCGGCGTGATCGTGCCGCCGCCCGGCTGGCTGAAGGCGATGCGCGACGCATGCCGGCGCCTCGGCATCCTGTTCGTCGCCGACGAGGTGATCACCGGCTTCGGCCGCACGGGCCCGCTGTTCGCGTGCGAGGCCGAGCAGGTCGATCCGGACCTGATGACCGTCGCGAAGGGCTTGACCGCCGGCTATGCGCCGATGGGCGCGGTGCTGATGTCCGACGAAATCTACGAAGGCCTCGCGGGCAGCCGCGCGGAGTCGGCCGTGGTCGGTCATGGGCATACGTATTCCGCGCACCCGGTGAGCGCGGCGATCGGCCTCGAGGTGCTGAAGCTCTATCACGAAGGCGGGCTGCTCGCGAACGGCCAGGCGATGGCGCCGCGCTTCGCGTCGGGGCTCGATGCGCTGCGCGCGCATCCGCTCGTCGGCGACGCACGCTCGGTCGGCCTGCTCGGCGCGCTCGAACTGGTGTCCGACAAGGCGCGCAAGACGCGCTTCGACGCGGCGCTGAACGTGCCCGACCGGATCGCGGCGGCCGCCTACGCGAACGGCGTGGTGTTTCGCGCATTCGGCGACGGCGTGCTCGGTTTCGCGCCCGCGCTGAGCTTCACGGCGGGCGAGTTCGACCTGCTGTTCGAGCGCGTGCGCAAGACGCTCGACGACGTGCTGGCCGACGCTGGGGTGCAGCGCGCGCTGGACGCCGCGCACGCGCAGCCGGCCTGAGCCGGCCGAGGGAAAGCCGGGCTTGTGGCGGCCATCGTTCGACTCTAAAGTAACCGGACATTCCATTTTTCCGCTCTCACGTGAACATGACGGACAGCAAGCTGGATCGCATCGACCTGCGCATCCTCTCCCAGTTGCAGAAGCGCGGCCGCATGACCAACGTCGAACTGGCCGATGCGGTCGGGCTGTCGCCCAGTCCCTGCCTGATCCGCGTGAAGCGGCTCGAGAAGGCGGGCTACATCGGCGGCTACGGCGCGCACATCCAGCTCGAGAAGCTCGGCGACGTGCAGGTCGTGTTTACCGAGGTCACGCTGGCCGACCACCGCCGCGAGGACTTCGACCGCTTCGTCGCGGCGATCCGCAACGTCGACGAGATCGTCGAGTGCCATCTCGCGAGCGGTGGCTACGACTATCTGCTGAAGTTCATCACGCGCAGCGTGAGCCATTACCAGACGATCGTCGAAGGGCTGCTCGAGCAGAACATCGGCATCGAGAAGTATTTCAGCTACGTGATCATCAAGTCGCCGTTCGTCAAACGGCACTACCCGCTCGAATCGCTGTTCGGCGAACGTCACTGACTACCGCAGCGTGCGGCACCCATGAGCTGGCAGTTCGCTGTCCGCGTGGGATAGTCGCGCGCCCGCGCCGCAGCCGTCGTCGCCGAATCGCTTCATCCAAGGACCTGTCATGCCGCTTACGCTCTCCCGACCCGAACTCGTTCGCACCGCCAACCTGATCGACGGCGCGTGGCGCGACGCGCGCGACGGCCGTCGCTTCGACGTCACCGATCCGGCCACGCTCGAGACCGTTGCCCACGCCCCCGACAGCGACGCCGCCGACGCGCGCGCCGCGACCA
>NZ_VWWG01000316.1:0-3008 GCF_011753085.1 Burkholderia sp. Tr-862 | reverse complement strand
CCGCCGACACGCGCGGCGACGCGGCATGACCGCGCGGCCGCGCGCCGCGCGACGCTCAAGCGCGGGAACCGCGCCGTGCGGCGTCGAACCCGGGCGCGAGCCCGAGGTGATCGAGCAGCCGCGCGAACTCGCCGAGCCGTTGCTGCATGTAAGCCGGCACATCGACCTGCGCATAGTCGTGGAACCCGGTGCCCGTCCGCACGCCGTCACGCCCGGCCTCCATGTTGCGCACGACGCTCGCGGCCGGCGCGAAGCGCGGACCGATCTCGCCGGCGAGGTACGTCGACGCGTAGTACAGGATGTCGCAGCCGCCCCAGTCGATGAACTCGAGCAGCCCGAGCACCGCGAAGCGCGGGCCGAAACCGGTGCGGATCGCGGTGTCGATGTCCTCGGCGCTCGCGACGCCCTCCTCGACCATCCGCGCGGCCTCGTTCATCGCGAGCGCCTGGATGCGCGGCACGATGTAGCCGGGCGCCGGCCCGCAGATCACCGGCTTCTTGCCGACACGCTCGAGCAGCGCGGCGAGCGCATCGACAACCGACTGATCCGTCGCGTCGCTGCGGCTGATCTCCACGAGCGGCATCAGCAGCGCCGGGTTCAGCCAGTGCGCGTTCAGCATCCGCTCCGGGTGCGCGACATGGCGCTGCAACGTGGTGACGACGAACGTCGACGTCGTCGATGCGATGGTTGCACGCGCATCGACATGTTCGCCGAGCCAGCGCAGCGCGTCGGCCTTCGCGTCGAGCACTTCCGGCAGCGCTTCGAACACGATGCCGGCGTCGCGCACCGCGTGCGCCGCACCGTCGCGCGCGACCAGCGCGATGCGCGCGACGACGGCCTCGGCCTGCGCGCCATCGATGCGGCCGAGCGCGACTTGCGCATGCAGCGGCCGCAGGATCTCGCCGCGCGTGCGATCCTCGAATGCGCGCCATCCCTGCGCGTCGCGCGGCTTGAAGTCGATCAGCGTCACGTCGAGGCCCGCGAATGCGAACACGAGCGCGATCCCCTGCCCCATGCGTCCCGCGCCGAGCACGTGCACGCGCGTCACGTCGAGGGCGGCCGTCATGCGGCGTACCCCGCATCGAGCAGCGCGCGCATCGCGTCGCGCGACAGGGCGGCAAGACCCAAACCGTCCAGCGTGCGCCCTTGCGCATACAGGTCGCGGCCGGTAACGGCCGACGCGACGCTCAGCAGCCCCTGCGCAACGGGCGTCGGCACGTTGGCCCAGCGTCCGCACGACACGATGAAGGACAGCCCGAGCCGGGTGTCCTCGAGCATGTAGCGATGCGTGCGCAAATCGATCTTCTCGCGCCAGTCGCCGCTGTCGGTCAGCTTGCCGTGCGCACCGCGCCCGTACATCCATTCGTCGCCGTCGGTCGCGTAGTGGTCCGCGAGCGGGAAATGCGGCGCGCGGTAGCCGAGCGCCTCGCGCACGGCGATGCGTTCGGCGTCGAGCGCATTGGTCACGCGGCGGATCGACGGTTGCGTGCCCTCGTTGTGGATGTCCCACGCGTCGAAGTGTTCGAGCGGCCCGGCGTTCATCAGGATCAGCGGCGGATGGATCACCGGGCCCGCGTTCATCAGCGCGCCGGACAGCGCGTCCTCGACCGGCTCGACCGACGGATAGCCGGCACGCAGCACGTCGAACGCCCAGCCGGCCGCGTTCGCGGGAAACACGCCGGTCGGCAGGCGCGTCGCGTATGCGCTGATCACGACCGCGTTGTCGCCGTGCTTGCGCACCAGGTACGGCAGCGTGCCCGTCTCGGCGTACGCGACGCGCGCACGGTTGCCGGCATCCGCCGCCGCGCGCGCGAATACGAAGCTGCCGAACGTGCCGGGCGGCAGGAATACGACCTGGTCGTCCTCGAGCAGCGGCGCGACCTGCGCGGCCAGCGCGTCGTGCGACACGGCCGGCAGCGGCACCACGACGAGCCGTGCGCCGCGCAGCGCGGCCGCGAGATCGTCGGTCAGCCGGATCGCGCCGGGTGTATCGCCGAGCGGCACCGCGCGCTCGCCGCGATAGTCGGTCACGTGCAACGCGCCGAGTTCGCGCAGCCGCGCGTGCGGTTCGCGGTCGCGCCGCCACCACGTCACGTCGTGGCCCTTCTCGAACAGGTCGATCGCGGCCGCATGGCAGCCGTGGCCGCCGCCCAGTACACATACCTTCATCGTGGTCTCCCGGTGAGTGAGTGTTGTCGAGACTACGCGGCGGCGCGCATCGCGTCGCTTCAAAACGCGCAACGGCACGCCCGTTCGCGCAACGCAATCGCGGCGCCGCGCATGGCGCCGCACCCACGCATCCGACACGAGGCCCCCGCATGGACATCGCCCTCTCCCGACATGCGCCGAACCGGCTCGGCACGCTGCATGCGCCCGACGAAGTCGAACGCGCGGTCGCGCACCGGCTGGGGCCGCACCGGATGGCCGCGCACGGCCGCGATCCGTTTCATGCGGAGCTGTACGAGGTGCCGCTGCATCACGGCGCGCTGCTCGAGCTCTGCTACGGCCGCGAGACGCGCATCGATTTCGGCGACGATGCCGATCACTTCCTGTTCCGGCTGACGCTGTCGGGCGCGTGCGAGTTGCGGGCCGGCCAGCGGGTCGCGCGTGCGGGCCCGGGCGAGCTGACCGTGTCGTCGCCGGCGCTCGCGAGCCGCCTGAGCACGAGTCCCGATTGCCGCAATCTGGTGCTGCGCCTGGAGCGCGGCGCACTCGAGCGCAAGCTGCAGGACATGCTGCACGCGACGCTCACGCGGCCGCTGCAGTTCGATCTCGCCGCCGGCGGCAACGGCGCGGGCGCCGCGCTCGTGCCGCCGACGTTCGAGTATCTGTGCCGGCTCGGCGCGCAGCCGGGCATCGGCGCGGCGGCGACGACGTTCGGCGCCGATCTCACCGCGTGGCTGATGTCGCTGCTCCTCACGCATTTGCCGCATTCGTACAGCGCCGCGTTGACGCGCGGCACGCCGCCACTGCCCGCGCACGTGCGCCGCGCATGCGAGCACGTCGAC
>NZ_VWWG01000315.1:0-3027 GCF_011753085.1 Burkholderia sp. Tr-862 | reverse complement strand
GACGCACGATCATCCGTTTCAGCCGGCCGAGCGGATCGTATTCGCGCCGCTGCTCGAAATGCCGATATTGACGGCGGGTCTCGCGATGCAGCGCGTCACGCTCGAAATCCACGAGGGGTTGTCCGTCCAGCAGTACGCCATGCAGATGACCCGAGCCATAGCGCAGCCAGTCTATCGTCCGCGTATTCGGCAGTTGCGTGCGGATCCGGTTGCCGAGCACGTCATATTCATGCCGGGTCACGGTCGTATAGGCGCTGTCGGTATCCGGGTAGATCGTCTGTTCTTCCGCGATCAGGTTGTCGGCGTCGTCGTAGTGCAGCGTCACGCGACTGCCGTAACCCTGCGCGGTTGTCAGCCGACCACGAGCGTCGTAATAGAAACGCTCGATCACCTGAGCGCGACTGCTCGCGCCCTTCATCTCCCGCCGCGTCAGGCGCCCGAGCGGATCGCGCGCGTAGCTCGTCTCGATATCACCGGTCTGCGTGCCGATCAGTTGCCCCGTGTCGTCCCACCGGTAGCGAGTCGTGCCGCCATCGAAGTCCGTCTGCTCGGCGAGGCGCCCCAACTGGTCGTAGCTGAACCGCATCTGGTCGCGGTTCTCGTTGGTCAGCGTGTCCAGCCGCCATTGCCTGTCGTATCCGTACGCCAGTTCCCGGCCTGCGGCGTCCTTGCGCCAGGTCGGCTGGCCGCGTGCATTGAACGTGTACTCGGTGACGTAGCCAGCGCCGTCGCGGTAGGTGCGCAGGTTGCCTTCGCCGTCCCACGTGAAGCGCTCTTCGGTGCCGTTCGGATGCGTGACGCTAGTGACCTGTCCCCGCGCATCGCAGCTGTACAGCGTAATGTGTCCCGCGGCATCGGTGACCCGCGACAGATGACCGCGCTCGTCGTAGCCGTAGTGTGTCGTGTGGCCGGAGCAGTCGGTCGCCTCCGCCAACCGTCCTCCGTGGTCGTAGCGAAAGCGCTTCACGCCGCCCTTCGGGTCGGTCAAGACAGCAGCTCACTTTGGACGCCCCATGCGTAGCGGGTCGTGCGACCTGACGCATCCGTCACCGAGACCGGGCGGCCGAGCGGATCGTATTCCGTTTGGGTGACGCGGCCGTCCGCGGTCGTGACCGCGACGGGCAGACCGGCAGCATCGTATTCAGTGCGCGTCGTATTGCCGAGCGCGTTGGTTTCGGCAGTGAGGCGCCCCTGCACGTCATAAGCGAAACGTTGCGTGTGACCCAGCGCATTCTTGGTGCCGATGAGACGGTTCTGTTCGTCCCATTCATAGGACTCGGTCGAACCATCCGGGTGTTCGACCAGCACGATCCGGTTGTGGAAGTCGTAGCGGTGGATGGTGGCATGACCATCCGCGTCGGTGACCTTGGTGTACCAGTGTTCACGGTGGTACTCGAAGCGCGTGTCATCCTGGACGTGCTGCCCTTCGGTGCCGTACCAGGTCCGCACACAGCGCGCACCGGCCGGCGCCGGCACGCCTTCGCGTCGCCCCGGCCAGTCCCACATCAGGTTCGCGGGGTGACCGTTGAAGTCCGTATAGCGCGTGAGCAGATGCTGCTCGTACGCATACGTGCGCCGGAAGCCGAGCATGTCGACGTGGCCGATCAGGTCGCCTTCGGCGCTGTACGTGTAGTGCGCGAGTGCTTCGTTGGCGAGGCCGGGGACTCCCGCGCGGTAGATCGCCGACACCCGGCCGTCGACGTAGTCGATGCGAATCGCGTTGGCCACGCCATCGCTGATTGTCGTGAGTTCACCGGCTGCGTTGTAGGTAAAGCTCAGGCCGAGGCCGTCGCGGTTCGTGCGGGAGATGAGGCGGTAGCGAGCCGATGCAATGAAGCCATGCAGTTCGTAATCCTCTCGACCGCCGTCGGGATAGCTCAGTCGAATGCGGCGCCCGTCCAGCCGCGTCACCGCGAACTGTTCGGCCGGCACCTCCACCGATTCCCCCATACCGACTGGCGGCAACGGCACCGCCCGGCTATCGGGATCGAAGAACGTCAACGTTCCATCCCGTTCCTCCAGCGACAGGTGATACGCGCTACTCCAGCGTGCGCCCAGCGGGCTCCCGTCGTAGGCCGCGAGGCTCGACCGGTAGCGTCGCGTCCACATGATCGGCACGACGCCGTCGAGCACGAAGTCGGTCTGCTCGAGGTTCTCGTCGCCCATCGCGTAATTGACGGGCTTCGGGGTCGTCGTTTTCGGGCACCCGCACCCGTTCTTCGCCGGCAGCGGGCTCGGCGCCGCGCCTTTCTGCGTCGAATCACGGTGCTCACCCGGCTTCCTGTGCGGCTCGCGCATCGTGCCCGGCGCGGCCTGCGCCACATGCGACGGGATCCTGCGTGCCTTGCGGGCCTTGATCTCCGCGGTGATCTGCCCGGCCATGAACAGCAGACTGCCGGCTTCCTCCACGCTGCCGAATGCCCGGTCGAGCATCGGCCCCGTGTCGCGATCGAACGCGTCCAGCCACGCAACGATCGCGTCGCGCTGCCCCGAGACCTTGAGCAACTGGTCAATGCCAATGAGCGCGATCTCCTCGGTCGACGGCACCCACGACAGGAAGCCCGTGTTCTTCTTGATCCGTCCCATCTGCTCGGCCACGGAAACGGGATCGAGCACGAAGCGGCGCACCGTGCGCGAGGCTTCGCGCACGCCTGCGACGATGTCGGTCTTCCATTTCGCGAGGGACACGTCGAGTTCGGCCATGAACGCAAGCACGTCGCCACCGGCCGTCGCCCAGAACAGGTCGACCAGCACCGCCGCGCCCGCGCCCTTCGCGAACGCGAGCAACACCTCCTTGACGACCGCGCGCGCCGGCCGCGTCGCATTGCCCGCCGCCGGCACGACGCCGATCGCATCGATCGCGAGGATCCCCCAATTGAGCACCTTCCCGGTGCCGCCCGGCTCGCTGCAGATCCGGTAGATATCGACGCCGACGTCGTACAGCGACATCGCATTGCCGACGAACGGCACCATGTACAGGCACTGCACGAAGATTTCGAGGCCGTGATTGCCGACCGCTTCGGCGTC
>NZ_VWWG01000314.1:0-3045 GCF_011753085.1 Burkholderia sp. Tr-862 | reverse complement strand
GTCCGACGCGCTCTGTTAGCGCGAAACAGACTTGTTATAGGATCAAGCCTTACGGGCAATTAGTATCAGTTAGCTGAACGCATTACTGCGCTTACACACCTGACCTATCAACGTCCTGGTCTCGAACGACCCTTCAAGGGGATCTAGTCCCCAGGGATATCTCATCTTAAGGCGAGTTTCCCGCTTAGATGCTTTCAGCGGTTATCTCTTCCGAACATAGCTACCCGGCGATGCCACTGGCGTGACAACCGGTACACCAGAGGTTCGTCCACTCCGGTCCTCTCGTACTAGGAGCAGCCCCCTTCAAATATCCAACGCCCACGGCAGATAGGGACCAAACTGTCTCACGACGTTTTAAACCCAGCTCACGTACCTCTTTAAATGGCGAACAGCCATACCCTTGGGACCGGCTACAGCCCCAGGATGAGATGAGCCGACATCGAGGTGCCAAACACCGCCGTCGATATGAACTCTTGGGCGGTATCAGCCTGTTATCCCCAGAGTACCTTTTATCCGTTGAGCGATGGCCCTTCCATACAGAACCACCGGATCACTATGACCTGCTTTCGCACCTGCTCGACTTGTCGGTCTCGCAGTTAAGCACGCTTATGCCATTGCACTATCAGCACGATTTCCGACCGTACCTAGCGTACCTTCGTACTCCTCCGTTACGCTTTGGGAGGAGACCGCCCCAGTCAAACTGCCTACCATGCACTGTCCCCGACCCGGATCACGGGCCAAGGTTAGAACCTCAAACAAACCAGGGTGGTATTTCAAGGACGGCTCCACCGAAACTAGCGTTCCGGTTTCATAGCCTCCCACCTATCCTACACAGATCGGTTCAAAGTCCAATGCAAAGCTACAGTAAAGGTTCATGGGGTCTTTCCGTCTAGCCGCGGGTAGATTGCATCATCACAAACACTTCAACTTCGCTGAGTCTCGGGAGGAGACAGTGTGGCCATCGTTACGCCATTCGTGCAGGTCGGAACTTACCCGACAAGGAATTTCGCTACCTTAGGACCGTTATAGTTACGGCCGCCGTTTACCGGGACTTCAATCAAGAGCTTGCACCCCATCATTTAATCTTCCGGCACCGGGCAGGCGTCACACCCTATACGTCCACTTTCGTGTTTGCAGAGTGCTGTGTTTTTATTAAACAGTCGCAGCCACCAGTTTATTGCAACCCCTTCACCCTCCTGGCGCAGGCCAGTCAAGCTACAAGGGCGTACCTTATCCCGAAGTTACGGTACCAATTTGCCGAGTTCCTTCTCCCGAGTTCTCTCAAGCGCCTTAGAATACTCATCTCGCCCACCTGTGTCGGTTTGCGGTACGGTCATCGTTAGACTGAAGCTTAGAGGCTTTTCTTGGAACCACTTCCAATTGCTTCGCTCCCGAAGGAGCTCGCGCCACACCCTTGAATTACGCACCCGGATTTGCCTAAGTGCCTTCTCCAATGCAGCGACCGGGACTTCCAACACCCGGACAACCTTCCGCGATCCGTCCCCCCATCGCATCTAACAATGGTGCAGGAATATTGACCTGCTTCCCATCAGCTACGCATTTCTGCCTCGCCTTAGGGGCCGACTCACCCTACGCCGATGAACGTTGCGTAGGAAACCTTGGGCTTACGGCGAGGGGGCCTTTCACCCCCTTTATCGCTACTCATGTCAGCATTCGCACTTCCGATACCTCCAGCACGCTTTTCAACGCACCTTCGCAGGCTTACGGAACGCTCTCCTACCATGCGTGCAAAGCACGCATCCGCAGCTTCGGTATATAGCTTAGCCCCGTTACATCTTCCGCGCAGGACGACTCGATCAGTGAGCTATTACGCTTTCTTTAAAGGGTGGCTGCTTCTAAGCCAACCTCCTGACTGTTTTAGCCTTCCCACTTCGTTTCCCACTTAGCTATATTTGGGGACCTTAGCTGGCGGTCTGGGTTGTTTCCCTCTTGACACCGGACGTTAGCACCCGATGTCTGTCTCCCGTGATTGCACTCTTCGGTATTCGGAGTTTGCTATGGCGGGGTAATCTGCAATAGACCCCCCAACCATGACAGTGCTCTACCCCCGAAGGTGAGACACGAGGCACTACCTAAATAGTTTTCGGAGAGAACCAGCTATTTCCAAGTTTGTTTAGCCTTTCACCCCTATCCACAGCTCATCCCCTAACTTTTCAACGTTAGTGGGTTCGGACCTCCAGTACGTGTTACCGCACCTTCATCCTGGCCATGGATAGATCACTTGGTTTCGGGTCTACGCCCAGCAACTGAACGCCCTATTCGGACTCGCTTTCGCTACGCCTGCCCTATACGGTTAAGCTTGCTACTGAACGTAAGTCGCTGACCCATTATACAAAAGGTACGCCGTCACCCCTTACGAGGCTCCGACTGTTTGTATGCATGCGGTTTCAGGATCTATTTCACTCCCCTCCCGGGGTTCTTTTCGCCTTTCCCTCACGGTACTGGTTCACTATCGGTCGATCACGAGTATTTAGCCTTGGAGGATGGTCCCCCCATCTTCAGACAGGATTTCACGTGTCCCGCCCTACTTGTCGTACACTTAGTTCTTTCATACTGTTTTCGCCTACAGGGCTATCACCTGCTATGGCCGCACTTTCCAGAGCGTTCGGCTAACAATACAAATAAAGAGTACAAGGCTCATCCCATTTCGCTCGCCACTACTTTGGGAATCTCGGTTGATTTCTTTTCCTGCGGTTACTTAGATGTTTCAGTTCACCGCGTTCGCTTCACATGGCCTATGTATTCAGCCATGGATACTCCAAAAGGAGTGGGTTTCCCCATTCGGACATCTACGGATCAAAGCTCGTTTGCCAGCTCCCCGTAGCTTTTCGCAGGCTACCGCGTCCTTCATCGCCTGTGATCGCCAAGGCATCCACCACATGCACTTGTTCGCTTGACCCTATAACGAGTCTGTCTTGCGACAGTCGCTACAGGTTGAGTTCTCGCGTTGTGCCGTATTCCAATTGAGTCAAACATAGAGTTCGAATCATCTTGAGATACATCGATACAATCACAACCCGGATA
>NZ_VWWG01000313.1:0-2933 GCF_011753085.1 Burkholderia sp. Tr-862 | reverse complement strand
GCTGGGCGCAGACGCATCGAACGCGCAAGCCGCCGCTGCAATAGCCGCGATCGCCGCGATTCCGAAGGCCGGCGAAAAGCCCGCGGCCGCACCGACCAGCGCCGACGCCGCATCGGCCGGCAAGGCGCTGTACACGCAGGTGTGCCAGGCGTGTCACGCGGCCGGCGTGCTCGGCGCGCCGAAGTTCGGCAGCAAGGAAGACTGGGCGCCGCGCCTGAAGGAGTCGATGGACACCGTCTACAACTACGCGCTGCACGGCAAGGGCGCGATGCCGCCGAAGGGCGGGTCGAGCGCGTCCGATGCCGACGTGAAGGCGGCTGTCGACTACATGGTCAACGCGGCGAAGTAACGCCTGCCGGCCAGAAAAAACCCCCGCGGTGCACACGCATCGCGGGGGTTTTGTTTTGCCGAGGCCGAAACGAAGGCCACCGCGCACATCACTTCTGCAACAACGCCTTCAGGCTCGCGAGCCGGTCCTTCGGCGTCATCGGCGCTTCCTCCGGCGTCGGCGGCGGCGCTTCATCGAGCCCCATCTCGGGGATGAAGCGCGACGGCTCGCACACGACCGTCTCGCGCGCCCGCTTGCGCTTCTTGCACCAGTTCAGATGCAGGCTGCGCTGCGCGCGCGTGATCGCGACGTACATCAGCCGGCGCTCCTCCTCGATCCGCTCGCTGTCGATCGGGCCGTCGTCCTCGCTGCCGCCGCGGTGCGGCATGATGCCTTCCTCGACGCCGACCAGGAACACGTGCGGATACTCGAGGCCCTTCGATGCATGGACGGTCGACAGCCGCACGGCGTCCGGATCCTCGTCCTTGCCTTCCAGCATCGACATCAGCGCGACGGTCTGGATCAGGCCGAGCAGGTTCTTGCCGGTATCGGCGAGCCCGTCCGCATTGTGGAACCCTTCCGCCTCGCCGTCGACGGCTTCCGTCTCGGGCTTCGTGCCCTTGCGCTTCAGCCACTCGAGGAATTCGAGCACGTTCTGCCACTTCGACTGCGCCTGCCGCTCGTCAAACGCGTCGTACAGGTAGGCCTCGTAGTGGATGGCCTCCATCATCTCGTCGAGCACGACGGTCGCGGGCTCCTTGTCCGCGCGATCGGTCAGGCGCTGGATGAAGTCGCAGAACATGCGAAGCGGCTCGACCTGCCGCGCGGACAGCCGCGCCTCGATTCCGCCCATGTACACGGCCTCGAACAGCGACACCTTGGCCTGGCCGGCGAACGAGCCGAGCGCCTCGAGCGTCGTGTTGCCGATCCCGCGGCGCGGCGTCGTGACCGCGCGGATGAACGCGGGATCGTCGTCGGCGTTCGCGATCAGGCGCAGGTACGCGCACAGGTCCTTGATCTCGGCCTTGTCGAAGAACGACTGGCCGCCCGACAGCACGTACGGGATCCGCTCGCGCCGCAGCACCTGCTCGAAGATCCGTGCCTGGAAGTTGCCGCGGTACAGGATCGCGTAGTCGCGGAACTGCGCGCGCCGCTCGAACTTGTGCGCGGACAGCCGGAACACGACCGATTCGGCTTCGTGTTCCTCGTCGTTGCACGGCGTGACGGTGATCGAGTCGCCCATCCCGTGCTCGGACCACAGCTTCTTCTCGAACAGTTTCGGATTGTTCGCGATCACGTTGTTCGCGGCGGTGAGAATGCGCACCGTCGACCGGTAGTTCTGCTCGAGCTTGACCAGGTGCAGCTTCGGGAAATCCTTGCCGAGCTGCGCGAGGTTTTCGAGCGTCGCGCCGCGCCAGCCGTAGATCGCCTGGTCGTCGTCGCCCACCGCCGTGAACGCGGCGCGCGGGCCGGCGAGCTGCTTCAGCAGCTCGTACTGGCACGCGTTGGTGTCCTGGTATTCGTCGATCAGCAGATAGCGCAGCTTGTTCTGCCAGCGGTCGCGCACCTGTTCGTTCTTCGCGAACAGCTCGGCCGGCAGGCGGATCAGGTCGTCGAAGTCGACCGCCTGGTACGCATGCAGCGTCGCGACGTAGTTGCGGTAGACCAGCGCCGCCTGGTGCTCGTCCTCGTTGGCCGCGATCGTCATCGCCTCGTCGGGCATGATCAGGCCGTTCTTCCACAGCGAGATGGTGCTCTGGATCTTGCGGATCAGGCCCTTGTCGGTGGTGCCGATCTGCTCCTGGATCATCCCGAAGCAGTCGTCCGAATCCATGATCGAGAACTGCGGCTTCAGGCCGACGTGCTCGGCCTCCTGGCGCAGGATCTGCACGCCGAGCGAGTGGAACGTGCACACGGTGAGCTGGTTGACGGGCACCTTGCGGCCTTCCTTGCCGGGCGTGGTGAGCGTCTTGCCCTCCAGCAGCTTCGACACACGCTCGCGCATTTCGGCGGCTGCCTTGTTCGTGAACGTGACGGCCGCGATGTGGCGCGGCTCGAAGCCTTTCGCTTCGATCAGGTGCGCGATCTTCTGCGTGATCACGCGGGTCTTGCCGCTGCCCGCGCCGGCGAGCACGAGGCAGGGACCGTCGAGGTAGCGCACCGCTTCGTTCTGAGCGGGGTTGAGGCCTGCGGACATGATGGCGGATGATGTTGCGGTTGACGGCGGGACGCCGGGAGGATGCCGCGCGCGGCAAGCCTGGAATGCAGGCGGACACACGGGCAGGACGCGCATGTTAACACGTCGGCGGCGCACTTTTCGGGAGCCCCGCCGGACGGGGGCCGCGCAGGCCGGCTGCCGATTCGTCCCCTGTCCGATCGGCCAATCAGGCCCCATCTGCGGCCCGATCGGCCACAATGGATACATGTCGGCGCGCCTGCGCGCCGGGCCCGCCAGCCTCGTCATCGGATCGATTTCATGGGATACCCGTTCGCCACCGCCGCCCTCGGCCCGCTGCTGTTCCTCCAGGGGCGCCACGTGCGCCGCGTCACGCCACGGCTGCCCGAGGCGGCCGGCCCGCGCGACGGCGTGGCCGGCGACGGCCCG
>NZ_VWWG01000002.1:0-144607 GCF_011753085.1 Burkholderia sp. Tr-862 | reverse complement strand
GGGCGTGGCGATGCGCCGGCCGGCGGTAGCGGCGGCAGCGGGCACGCGCGATGCGGCTTGTCCGTCGCTGCGCGGCTGCGCCCGCGGCCGATTCCATGCGCGCCGCGCGGGTATCGGGCCGGGTGGCGAAACCCGGTAGACTGAGCCGCTTCGGAACAATCATTCGAAACGAGGAGACGCCGATGATGGCCCCGAAGGACTTGCTGCTCGCGCTGGTCGTGATCCTGGCGTGGGGCGTGAACTTCGTCGTGATCAAGGTCGGGCTGCACGGCATGCCGCCGATGCTGCTCGGCGCGCTGCGCTTCACGCTCGCGGCCGTGCCCGCGGTGTTCTTCGTCCGCCGGCCGCAGATTCCGTGGCGCATGCTGATCCTGTACGGCGCGACGATCCAGCTCGGCCAGTTCGTGTTCCTGTTCACCGGCATGTACGTCGGCATGCCGGCCGGTCTCGCGTCGCTCGTGCTGCAGTCGCAGGCGTTCTTCACGCTCGTGTTCGCGATGCTGTTCCTCGGCGAGCGGCTGCGCATGCAGAACCTGATCGGGCTCGCGATCGCCGCGGCCGGGCTCGTCGTGATCGCGGCGCAGGGCGGCCGCGCGATGACGCTCGCCGGCTTCCTGCTGACCCTCTGCTCTGCCGCGATGTGGGCGGTCGGCAATATCGTCACGAAGAAGGTCGGCCGTGCGAACCTCGTGTCACTGGTCGTGTGGGCGAGCCTCGTGCCGCCCGTGCCGTTCTTCCTGCTGTCGCTGTGGTTCGAGGGGCCGCAGCGGATCGGGGCCGCGCTCGCCGGGCTGGACGGCGCGTCGATCTTCGCGGTCGTCTATCTCGCGTTCGTCGCGACGCTGGTCGGCTACGGCTTGTGGAGCCGCCTGATGTCGCGCTATCCGGCCGCGCAGGTCGCGCAGTTCTCGCTGCTGGTGCCGATCGTCGGGCTCGCGTCGTCGGCGCTGCTGCTCGACGAACACCTGACGCGCGCGCAGCTGGCGGGCGCCGCGCTCGTGATGGGCGGGCTCGCGGTGAACGTATTCGGCGGGAAGCTGGTGCGCCGCTTCGCGGCGTCGTGACGGGCCGGCACGCAGCGCGTGCCGGCGGCGGGGAAGAGCAGGCGGCCGTGCGTCAGGCCATCCGGTTCTTCGCGAGCGGGGGGTTCGCGGCGAAGTAACGCTTGATGCCGCGGAAGATCGCGTCGGCCATCTGGTCGCGATAGCTGTCGTCGTTCAGCCGGCTCTCCTCTTCCGGGTTGCTGATGAACGCGGTCTCGACGAGGATCGACGGAATGTCGGGCGCCTTCAGCACCGCGAATCCGGCCTGCTCGACCGAGCCCTTGTGCAGCTTGTTGATGCCGCCGACTTCCTTCAGCACGTAGCCGCCGTAGCGCAGCGAATCGCGGATCTGCGCGGTCGTCGACATGTCGAACAGCGCGCGGCTCACGGCCGCGTCCTGCGTCTTGATGTTGATGCCGCCGATCAGGTCCGACGAATTCTCCTTGTTCGCCATCCAGCGTGCCGCGGCGCTCGTCGCGCCGTGGTCGGACAGCGCGAACACCGACGAGCCGCGCGCGGACGGCGTCGTGAACGCATCCGCGTGGATCGACACGAACAGGTCGGCGCCGACGCGGCGCGCCTTCTGCACGCGCACGTTCAGCGGCACGAAGAAGTCGGCGTCGCGCGTCATCATCGCGCGCATGTTCGGTGCGCCGTCGATCTTCGCGCGCAGCTTCTTCGCGATGTCGAGCGCGATGTGCTTCTCGTACGTGCCGCCGCCGCCGATCGCGCCCGGATCCTCGCCGCCGTGGCCCGGATCGATCGCGACCGTCAGCAGGCGCATGGTGCCGCCCTTGCCGGATTTCGGTGCGGTGAACTTGTAGGTGTCGCCGTCGTCGTCGCTGTCGTCGCGGCGCGCGATGACGGGCGGCGGCTTGACGGCCGGCTTCGCAGGCGTGGAAGGCGTCGCGGCGGCCGGCGGCGTGCGCGGCGTGGCCGGCGTGTTCTGCGCGAAGCGCTGGAAGAATGCGTCGGTGTTGTCGCCCGCGGCGGGCGCCGACGGCGCGGCCGGGCCCGCGAGCGAGGTCGGCGGCTGCATCTGCTGCGCACGCGCGGTGTCGTTGAGCGCCTGTTCCTTGCGTTCCGTCTGCGCGATCAGGTCGGACAGCGGATCGGGCGCGACGGCCGGATACAGGTCGAACACGAGCCGGTACTTGTAGGTGCCGACCGGCGGCAGCGTGAACACCTGCGGCTTCACCGAGCCTTTCAGGTCGAACACCATCCGCACGACGTGCGGCTGGTACTGGCCGACGCGCACCGACTGGATCTGCGGATCGTTCGGCGCGATCTTCGACACGAGGTCGCGCAGGGCCTGATCGAGATCGAGCCCGCTCAGGTCGACGACGAGCCGATCGGGGCCCTGCAACAGCTGTTGGCTATTCTGCAGCGGCTGGTCGGATTCGATCGTGACGCGCGTGTAATCGCGCGCGGGCCACACGCGCACGCCGAGCACCGACGACGCGTGCGCGAGCCGCGGCGCGGCGAGACCGAGCACCAGCGTCGATGCGCCCGCACGCAGGATCTGGCGGCGCCGCCAGTTGTGCGTCGCGGTGGCCGCCGATTCGATCGAGCGGAACGGTTTGATCAACATCTTTCGAGACATGCCTTTCCTGAAGCGCTGAACGCCCGGACGGTGAGGGCGCGACCGTCGCCATCCACGTCGAGCGAGAAAACCAGATCGGGCACGCCGAGCAGGGTGCCCGCCTGTTGCGGCCATTCGACGAGGCAGATCGCGCTGGAATTGAAATATTCGCGAAAGCCCGCGTCGGACCATTCGGCCGGATCGTTGAATCGATACAGATCGAAGTGATAGACCTCAAGTTCCCCATCGTCGCGTGCGAATGCATACGGCTCGACGAGCGTATAGGTCGGGCTGCGCACGCGTCCCGGGTGGCCGAGGCCGCGCAGGATCGCGCGCACGAGGGTCGTCTTGCCCGCGCCGAGGTCGCCGATCAGCTGGATCTGCAGCCCGTCGAACGCGTGCGCGCGGGCGAGTTCGCCGCGCGCCGCGTCGAGCGCGTGCGCGAAGCGGGTGCCGAAGGCCTCGGTCGCCGCTTCGTCGGCGAGTGCGATCACGCGCTCCGCGAGCGGGGCGGGCAGCGTGTCGGCATGAGGCGTATGGGACGTGGCTGGCATTCTCGTAAAATAGTGCGATGAACCGATTACCGGAACTCGCCGCATCCGACAGGCCTTCGACTCGTACCGAAGGCGCGGCGCCGTGCGCGCTCGATGATGCGACGTTGACTGCGCTCGCCACTCGCATCAAGGCGTGGGGGCGCGAATTGGGTTTCGGGGCGATCGGCATCAGCGATACCGATCTCTCGGATGCCGAAGCAGGCCTCGCCGCCTGGCTGGAAGCCGGGTACCACGGCGAAATGGATTATATGGCGAAACACGGGACGAAACGCGCGCGGCCGGCCGAACTTGTGGCCGGTACGCGACGTGTGATCTCCGCGCGGCTCGCCTATCTGCCGGCCCAAACGCTCGCGGCCGACGCGCCCGATGCATCCTCCGGCGCACTCGTGCCGCACGACTGGCGCGCCCGTGAGCGTGCGCGCCTGGACGATCCGCAGGCGGCGGTCGTGTCGATCTACGCACGCGGCCGCGACTATCACAAGGTGCTGCGCAACCGGCTGCAGACGCTCGCGGAGCGCATCGAGCACGAGATCGGCGCATTCGGCTACCGCGTGTTCACCGATTCGGCGCCGGTGCTCGAGGTCGAGCTCGCTCAGAAGGCCGGTGTCGGCTGGCGCGGCAAGCACACGCTGTTGCTGCAGCGCGACGCGGGTTCGCTGTTCTTCCTCGGCGAAATCTACGTCGACGTTCCGCTGCCGACCGACGCGCAAACGGCGCCCGACGTCGCGCCCGAGACGCCCGGCGCGCACTGCGGCAGCTGCACGCGCTGCATCGATGCATGCCCGACCGGCGCGATCGTCGAGCCGTATCGCGTGGACGCGCGCCGCTGCATCTCGTACCTGACGATCGAACTGAAAGGCAGCATCCCGGAGCCACTGAGGCCGATGATCGGCAACCGCGTGTACGGCTGCGACGACTGCCAACTCGTGTGCCCGTGGAACAAGTTCGCGCAGGCCGCGCCCGTCGCCGATTTCGACGTGCGGCACGGGCTCGACCGCGCGACGCTCGTCGAGCTGTTCGGCTGGGATGCCGACACGTTCGATACGCGGATGCAGGGCAGTGCGATCCGGCGTATCGGCTATGAAAGCTGGCTGCGCAATCTCGCGGTCGGGCTCGGCAATGCATTGCGCGCGCCGGCCGACCGGCTCGCGCCCGATGCGCGCGACGCGATCGTCGCCGCGTTGCGCGCCCGGGCCGACGATCCGTCGCCGATCGTGCGCGAGCATGTCGAATGGGCGCTGCGTGCCGCATGAACGCGGCGTAAAGTATCGTCGGCGCGCGGCGGCGGCGCGCGTTTCATCGGGGAGGAGAAGCTCATGTTCAACGCAGTCATCGACGCACCGTTCGGCAAGGTCGGCATCCGCACCGACGCGGCGGTGGTGCGCGAGATCGTCTATTTGCCCGAGTCGGTCAAGTCGGTCGAGCCGGATTCGGCGCTCGCGCGGCGCGCGGTCGAGCAGATCGAACGCTATTTCGAGCGTGCATCGGCGCGCTTCGACCTGCCGCTCGCGGACGTCGGCAGCGCATTCCAGCATCGCGTATGGAACGTGATCAGCGACATTGCGCCGGGCACCGTGCTGACCTACGGACAGGTCGCGAAGCGGATCGGCAGCGCGCCGCGCGCGGTCGGCCAAGCGTGCGGCGCGAACTATTTCCCGCTCGTGATTCCGTGCCATCGCGTCGTCGCGGCAGGTGGCCTCGGCGGCTTCGCGAATCACGACGACAATGGCTATTACCAGAAAGTAAAGCGCTGGCTGCTGGCGCATGAGGGCGTGCCGTACTAATGAGTGAACCGCTGCTTTCCCCCGACTCCGCGTCCGACACCGACACCGAAAGCGACGTAGCCGCCACATCGCCCGCGCTGCTCGCGAGCCGCGCGTCGATCGACGTGTTCTGCGATGCGCTGTGGCTCGAGCACGGGCTCGCGCGCAATACGCTCGATGCGTACCGGCGCGATCTGGTGCTGTTTTCGCAATGGCTGGCCGCGACGCACGACGCGCCGCTCGACTCGGCCGACGAAGCGATGTTGACCGGCTACATCGCCGCGCGCAGCGACGGCAAGGCGACGTCGTCGAACCGGCGCTTGTCGGTGTTCCGTCGCTATTACGGCTGGGCCGTGCGCGAGCATCACGCGAGCGCGGACCCGACGCTGCGGATCACGTCGGCGAAGCAGGCCGCGCGGTTTCCGTCGACGCTGTCCGAGGCGCAGGTCGAGGCGCTGCTCGGGGCACCCGACGTCGGCACGCCGCTCGGTCTGCGCGATCGCACGATGCTTGAGCTGATGTATGCGAGTGGGCTGCGCGTGAGCGAACTCGTCACGCTGAAGACCGTCGAGGTCGGGCTCAACGAGGGCGTCGTGCGCGTGATGGGCAAGGGCTCGAAGGAACGGCTCGTGCCATTCGGCGAAGTCGCGCACGGCTGGATCGAGCGCTACCTGCGCGACGCGCGGCCGTCGCTGCTCGGCGCACGCGCGGCCGACGCGCTGTTCGTGACCGCGCGCGGCGACGGGATGACGCGCCAGCAGTTCTGGAACATCATCAAGCGCCACGCGCAGCAGGCCGACGTGCGCGCGCACCTGTCGCCGCATACGCTGCGGCACGCGTTCGCGACGCACCTGCTGAACCACGGCGCCGACCTGCGCGTCGTGCAGCTGCTGCTCGGTCACAGCGATATCTCGACCACGCAGATCTACACGCACGTCGCGCGCGAGCGGCTCAAGACGCTGCACGCGCAGCACCATCCGCGCGGCTAGCGCGGCACGTGCGCCGGCCCGTGCGCGGCAGGCGACCGGCGCGGCGCGTCACGCGAGTTCGCGCAGCTTGTGCTTCAACACCTTGCCCGTCGAAGCGGCCGGCAGCGCATCGAGCACGCGAATCCGCGCAGGGCGCTTGTAAGGCGCGAGCCGTTGCGCGCACCACGCCTGCAGCGCGGCCTCGGTCGCGCTCGCGCCGGGCACCAGCTCGACGAACGCGAGCACTTCCTCGTTGCCCTCGACCGCGCGACCCACGACGGCCGCCTGCACGACGTCCGGGTGCGCGTTCAGCACCTGTTCGACCTCGACCGGATACACGTTGAAGCCCGAGCGGATGATCAACTCCTTGCTGCGGCCCGCGATCGTCACCGAGCCGTCCGCTTCCTGGCGCGCGAGATCGCCGGTGCCGAGCCAGCCGTCGGGCGACACGGCCGCGCGCGTCGCATCCGCGTTGCGGTAGTAGCCGAGCATCACGTTCGGCCCGCGCACGCGGATTTCGCCCACTTCGCCCTGCGGCACGTCGGTGCCGTCCGGTGCGACGATCCGCATTTCCACGCCCGGGATCGGCACGCCGACCGAGCAGTCGGTACGCGGTGCGTCGAGCGGCGTCTGCGTGATCGTCGGGCTGCTCTCGGTCATCCCGTAGCCGTTGTGCAGCGGCACGCCGTACACGCGCTCGACGCGCGCCTTCAGGTCGGCGTCGAGCGGCGAGCCGCCCGAATACGCGAAGCGCAGCCGCGGCGCGTGCCACGTGTGCGCGTGCGTGTGCAGGTGCTCGAGCAGCTTCGCGTGCATCGCGGGCACGCCCTGGAAGATCGTCACGCCTTCGTCGGCGAGCGCGACGCGCACGGCCTCCGGCGAGAAGCGCGGCGCGAGCCGCAGCGTCGCGCCCGCGTACAGGCTGCCGAGGCAGACCGACGCGAGCCCGTACACGTGCGACACGGGCAGCACCGTATAGACGACATCGTCGGGCGACACGCGGCGCAGCGTGCTCGACATCGCGGCGATGAACAGCAGGTTGCGATGCGACAGCATCACGCCTTTCGGCGTGCCCGTCGTGCCGGTCGTGTAGATCAGCGCCGCGCATTGGGCGGCGCCGTCGGCTGCCACCGGTTCGTCGGGCGCGCTCGGGTCGACGCGGTATGACCACGCGCCGATGTCGACCGGCAGCGTATCGGCGGGCGTCGCGTCATGGCGCGCCGCGTGTGCGCGCGCGTCGGGCGACGCTTCCGTTGCGAACGCGATCAGCTTCGGGCGCGCGTGCGCGGCGATCGCATCGAGTTCGCTGGCCGACAGCCGCGCGTTCGACACGAGCGCCCATGCGTCGACGCGCGCGACCGCGAACAGCAGCACAATCTGCGCGACGCTGTTTTCCGCGACGATCATCACGCGATCGCCGCCGCGCACGCCCAGGCGCGCGAGCCGCTCGGCGGCAGCATCGACGGCTTGCGACAGCTCGCCGTACGACAGGCGGCGCGCGTCCTCGATCAGCGCCGGATGCGCGGGCGCGTGCGCGGCCCAGCGGGCGGGCACGTCGGCGATGCGGCCGGGCAACGCGGCGAGCAGTGCCGCGACGTCGAGCGGCGCGGATGAGCGGGCAGGCGAGGACATGGCGTCTCCAGAAGAAGGGCCGGGCGGTGGCGCGGCGAGTTTTGCGAACGATCGTGCCATGACGGCGGGCGCGCCACAATCGGCCATTCGGGCAATGGCACTTCGCGAAGTCCGCAATGATGACGGACCGGCGCGCTGCGGCGACCGGCGCGCCCGTCCGGGACAAAAGGGCCGCGAGTATACCGTTGGCGCGCCGCAACCCGCCGCGAGCACGCGCAGGGGCGATGGCGCGCGCCCGCTGGTCGTTCGCCATTAAAATGCCGCCATGAGCAAATCCAGACACGTGTCCGAGACACCCGCGACCCAGCTGCTGCGCCGCCATGGCGTCGCATTCGGCGAGCATCCGTACGATTACGTCGAGCACGGCGGCACCGGCGAGTCGGCGCGCCAGCTCGGCGTCGACGAACACAGCGTCGTGAAGACGCTCGTGATGGAGGACGAGCATGCGAAGCCGCTGATCGTGCTGATGCACGGCGACCGCACGGTGTCGACCAAGAACCTCGCGCGGCAGATCGGCGCGAAGCGCGTCGAGCCGTGCAAGCCCGATGTCGCGAACCGCCATTCCGGCTATCTGGTGGGCGGCACGTCGCCGTTCGGCACGCGCAAGCCGATGCCCGTGTACGTCGAGTCGACCATCCTCGAATTGCCGACGATCTACCTGAACGGCGGCCGCCGCGGCTATCTCGTCAGCCTCGCGCCGGCGGTGCTCACGACGCTGCTCGGCGCGACGCCCGTGCAGTGCGCGAGCGTCGACTGAGGGTTTCACCTTCGTGGCAGGCCGTGCGCGTTCGGTAGAATGGGCGCCGTTTCGGCCGGTCGGCCCGCACGGCCGGCCGCCACGGCCTGCCGGCGGTTCGCCGCGACGGCACCTGCCGCAACCGGCCGGCCTGCCGCGCCCGGCCGCCCCTTCACCGATACGTTGAAAGAAGAGTTCTCCGCATGCAGATCCTGCTCGCCGCACTTGTTGCCTACCTGATCGGTTCGGTGTCGTTCGCCGTCGTCGTCAGCGCCGCGATGGGCCTGGCCGATCCCCGTTCGTACGGGTCGAAGAATCCCGGCGCGACCAACGTGCTGCGCAGCGGCAACAAGAAGGCCGCGATCCTGACGCTCGTCGGCGACGCGTTCAAGGGCTGGCTCGCCGTCTGGCTCGCGCGGCACTTCGGGCTGCCCGACGTCGCCGTTGCATGGGTCGCGATCGCCGTGTTCCTTGGCCACCTGTATCCGGTGTTCTTCCGCTTCCAGGGCGGCAAGGGCGTCGCGACCGCGGCCGGCGTGCTGCTCGCGGTGCACCCCGTGCTCGGGCTCGCGACCGCGCTGACCTGGCTGATCGTCGCGTTCTTCTTCCGCTATTCGTCGCTCGCGGCGCTGGTGGCGGCGGTGTTCGCACCGCTGTTCGACGTGTTCCTGTTCGGCACCGGCCACAACCCGGTCGCGTGGGCCGTGCTCGCGATGAGCGTGCTGCTCGTGTGGCGTCACCGCGGCAACATCTCGAAGCTGCTGGCGGGGCAGGAAAGCCGGATCGGCGACAAGAAGAAGGCCGCGGCCGACGGCGGCGCGCAGGACGGCGGGAAGCTCTGAGGAAGGGGTTGCTGCTGTCGACCGCCCGCCGGGGCATCCCGCATGCGGGGCCCGGCGGCGCGGAGTGACCGGTCGACGGCGTCGATCAGTCGCGGAAGTTGTTGAAGTCGAGCGGGGTGTCGGTCACGTCCTTGCGCAGCATCGCGATCACGCTCTGCAGGTCGTCGCGCTTCGTGCCGGCCACGCGCACCGCGTCGCCCTGGATGCTCGCCTGCACCTTGATCTTGCTGTCTTTCACGAGCCTGACGATCTTCTTCGCGAGGTCGCCCGTCACGCCTTTCTTCACGGTGACGATCTGCTTGACCTTGTCGCCGCCGATCTTCTCGACCTTGCCGTAGTCGAGGAAGCGCACGTCGACGTTGCGCTTCGCGAGCTTGTTGATCAGCACGTCCTTGACCTGACCGAGCTTGAAATCGTCGTCGGCGAACAGCGTCAGCTCGCGCTCCTTCTGCTCGACACGCGCGTCGGAGCCCTTGAAGTCGAAGCGGGTCGAAATTTCCTTGTTCGACTGCTCGATGGCGTTCTTCACTTCGATCATGTTTGCTTCGGAAACGACGTCGAACGATGGCATGGCATTCTCCCTTGAGATGCAAGCGCCCGGCTTGCGCGCGGGCACTCGCTATAATTGCGGACTGTTTGCCATTTTACCGATGCCCCTCCGTTTGCCCAAGGCCGGCCTGATGCCGCCCCGGCGGACGTGACCGCGAATGCCGATGCCACCTGACGATTCCGCCCTGTCGCTGCTCCCCGACCATCCGCTTGCCGCGCACAATACGTTCGGCATCGACGCGACCGCGCGCTTTGCCGCCCGCGTCACGCAGGCGGCGCAGTTCGCGGCGCTGCATCGCGATCCGCGCGTCGCGCACCTGCCGCAACTCGTGCTCGGCGGCGGCAGCAACGTCGTGTTCACGCGCGATTTCGACGGCGTCGTGCTGCTCGACGAGATCGGCGGGCGCCGCGTCGTGCGCGAGGACGACGACGCGTGGTACGTCGAGGCCGGCGGCGGCGAGACCTGGCACGCATTCGTCGCGTGGACGCTCGAGCACGGCATGCCGGGCCTCGAGAACCTGGCGCTGATTCCGGGCACCGTCGGCGCCGCGCCGATCCAGAACATCGGCGCGTACGGCCTCGAGATGAAGACGTATTTCGACTCGCTGGTCGCCATCGAACTCGCGACGGGGCGCAGCGAGCGCTTCGATGCCGCGCGCTGCGCGTTCGGCTATCGCGACAGCTTCTTCAAGCGGGAAGGGCGCGGCCGCTTCGCGATCGTCGCGGTGACGTTCCGGCTGCCCAAGCACTGGACGCCGCGGCTCGGCTACGCGGATGTCACCCGCGAGCTCGACGCGCGCGGCATCGCGCCCGGCGCGGCGACGCCGCGCGACGTATTCGACGCGGTCGTCGCGATCCGCCGCGCAAAGCTGCCCGATCCGCTCGAGCTCGGCAACGCGGGCAGTTTCTTCAAGAATCCGGTGATCGACGCAGCGCGGTTCGATGCGCTGCGCGCGCGTGTGCCGGACGTCGTGTCGTATCCGCAGCCGGGCGGGCAGGTGAAACTCGCGGCCGGCTGGCTGATCGACCGCTGCGGCTGGAAAGGGCGCACGCTCGGCGCGGCGGCCGTGCACGACCGTCAGGCGCTCGTGCTGGTCAATCGCGGCGGTGCGACGGGCGCCGACGTGCTCGCACTTGCGCGCGCGATCCAGGACGACGTGCGCAAGCAGTTCGGCGTCGAGCTGGAACCCGAGCCGGTGTGCCTGTAACGCGGGCGTTCGACCCGCACCTTTCACGCGCTTTCGCCCGCGCAAATAAAAAAGCGCCGATCATCGATCGGCGCTTTTTTTCGCATGCCACCGGATTTTGGCGGGGCGCGAGTGTTGCGTTCAGTGCTTGAGGCGGCCGAGCAGCAGGAACTCCATCAGCGCCTTCTGCACGTGCAGGCGGTTTTCCGCCTCGTCCCACACGACGCTCTGCGGGCCGTCGATCACGCCGGCCGTCACTTCCTCGCCGCGGTGCGCGGGCAGGCAGTGCATGAAGAGCGCGTCCGCGTTCGCGTGGCCCATCATTTCCTCGTCGACGCACCAGTCGGCAAACGCCTGCTTGCGCGCTTCGTTCTCGGCTTCGAAGCCCATGCTCGTCCACACGTCGGTCGTCACGAGATCGGCACCCTTGCACGCTTCGTTCGGATCCTCGAACACTTCGTAGAACGGCGCGCTGTCCGGCGACACGAGCTTCATGTCGAGCGCATAGCCCGGCGGCGTCGACAGGCGCAGCTTGAAGCCGAGGATCTGCGCGGCTTCGATCCACGTGTACAGCATGTTGTTCGCATCACCGACCCACGCGACCGTCTTGCCGGCGATCGGGCCGCGGTGCTCGTAGTACGTGAAGATGTCGGCGAGCACCTGACACGGGTGGTAATCGTTGGTCAGGCCGTTGATCACCGGCACGCGGGAGTTCTGCGCGAAGCGCGTGATCACGTCCTGCTCGAACGTGCGGATCATGATGATGTCGACCATTCGCGAGATGACCTGCGCGGAATCCTCGACGGGCTCGCCGCGGCCGAGCTGCGTGTCGCGCGTGCTCATGAACACCGCGTGGCCGCCCAGCTGGAAGATGCCGGCTTCGAACGACAGCCGCGTGCGCGTCGAGCTCTTCTCGAAGATCATCGCGAGCGTGCGGTCGTGCAGCGGGTGATAGGTCTCGTAGTTCTTGAACTTGCGCTTCAGGATACCCGTGCGTTCGAGCACGTACTCGTAGTCTTCCAGCGAGAAATCCTTGAACTGCAGGTAGTGACGAATGGTTTTGGCGGTCATGAAACGAAATACGGCGGGTTGGAGCCGGCTGCGGAGCCGGACGCCGCCGCCGTCGGGTGTGGATAACTTCAAAGCAGCATAAAGGATTTTCTGTGCTTTGACGAGCCGCGGCGCAAACCGGGGCGGCGTCATGGCCGATGCTGGAGAACGCCGGAACAGGGGCGGCGAGACGACGCGCGATGGCGCGCTGCGGTATAATCCAAAAGTTTTCTCCAGCCCGGCAGGCAAGGCTTTTCGCGCTCTGCCGGACACAAGCCATGCGCTGCACACATCCGGTGCGGCGCGCCGGCGGCACGCATCGACGTCCTGTTTTCGGGATATCGAAGTGCGTGTGTCGTCCACTCCAGCTTTGTGTTCGCGTATCCAGGCGCCGTCGCCTGGACATCGCCGGGCCGTCACTTGGGTAACCACATGGCTGAAACCCCTCCGACCGAATTCTTCATCCAGGGCATCACGAAAGACGGGAAAAAGTTTCGCCCGAGCGACTGGTCGGAGCGTCTGGCCGGCGTGATGGCCTGCTTCGGGCCCGGTGCGAGCGGGCCGAATGCGCGCCTGAAATATTCGCTGTACGTGCGCCCGACGATGCTCGGCGACCTGAAATGCGTGATCCTCGATTCCCGGCTGCGCGACATTGAGCCGATGGCGTTCGATTTCGTGCTGAATTTCGCGAAGGACAACAACCTCGTCGTCACCGAGGCGTGCGAACTGCCGGACTACAACGAGAAGAAGTGAAGTCGACGGACGAGGGCGCATGCCGCGCCCGCGTCAGGTGGTCGTCCGGCGCGATGCGCGGACGACACGCAAAAAAGCCCGCCTAGGCGGGCTTTTTTGCGATCGCAGGAAACAGGAACGCCCGCCGAAGCGGGCGCGCCAGATTTACGCTGCTGCCTGCAGACCCTTGACGGCTGCGGCGAGGCGGCTCTTGCTGCGAGCGGCCTTGTTCTTGTGAACGATCTTCTTGTCGGCGATCGTGTCGATCGTCTTCACGGCAGCCTTGAACAGCTCGGCAGCCTTTGCCTGGTCGCCGGCTTCAACAGCCTTGCGAACCGACTTGATCGCGGTACGGAATTTCGAGCGCAGCGCCGAGTTGTGCGAATTTGCCTTCGCGGCTTGGCGGGCGCGCTTGCGTGCTTGTGCGGAGTTAGCCATGACGGTTCCTTATCCTGTCCTGTTTCCAGAGCTTGGAGCCTGACGGCCAAGCGCTGCTTTTCGATCCGTCCCCTGAGAACGATTGCCCAGGGGCGCATAAAAAACGGTGATTTTAACCGAGGCCGAGACATGAAAACGACAGGTGCCGTGCATGTAACAGGCTCAGAAACCGGCAATTATAGCAACAAAATCAAGCGCGTGGCAAGTTCAACGTAACGCCCGCCGGGCGGGGGCGCCGGCGACGCATGTCCTTTTCGGCATCCGTCCGTGCCGGGACACGCAACGTCCGTATAATAAGCGCCCCATGAATCTATTCCGAGCCCTGCTGACGGTCAGCGGCTTCACGCTGCTGTCGCGCGTGACCGGACTGGCCCGCGAGACGCTGATCGCCCGTGCGTTCGGCGCCAGTCAATACACCGACGCGTTCTACGTCGCCTTCCGTATTCCGAACCTGCTGCGCCGCCTGTCTGCCGAAGGCGCGTTCTCGCAGGCGTTCGTGCCGATCCTGGCCGAGTTCAAGAACCAGCAGGGGCACGATGCGACCAAGGCGCTCGTCGACGCGATGTCGACCGTCCTCGCGTGGGCGCTTGCCGTGCTGTCGGTCCTCGGGATCGCCGGCGCGTCATGGGTCGTGTTCGCGGTCGCCTCCGGCCTGCATACCGACGGGCAGGCATTCCCGCTCGCGGTCACGATGACGCGGATCATGTTCCCGTACATCGTGTTCATCTCGCTGACGACGCTCGCGTCCGGCGTGCTCAACACCTACAAGAGCTTCTCGCTGCCCGCGTTCGCGCCGGTGCTGCTCAACGTCGCGTTCATCGCCGCGGCCGTGTTCGTCGCGCCCCATCTGAAGGTGCCGGTCTACGCGCTCGCGTGGGCCGTCATCGTGGGCGGCGTGCTGCAGTTCCTCGTGCAACTGCCGGGGCTGAAGAAGATCGACATGGTGCCGCTGATCGGCGTCAACCCGCTGCGCGCGCTGCGCCACCCGGGCGTGAAGCGCGTGCTCGCGAAGATGGTGCCCGCGACGTTCGCCGTGTCGGTCGCGCAGCTGTCGCTGATCATCAACACCAACATCGCGTCGCGGCTCGGGCAGGGCGCGGTGTCATGGATCAACTACGCCGACCGCCTGATGGAGTTCCCGACGGCGCTGCTCGGCGTCGCGCTCGGCACGATCCTGCTGCCGAGCCTGTCGAAGGCGCACGTCGACGCCGATACGCACGAGTATTCGTCGCTGCTCGACTGGGGGCTGCGCGTCACGTTCCTGCTCGCGGCGCCGAGCGCGCTCGCGCTGTTCTTCTTCGCGACGCCGCTCACCGCGACGCTGTTCAACTACGGCAAGTTCGACGCGCATACCGTCACGATGGTCGCCCGCGCGCTCGCGACCTACGGGATCGGCCTCGTCGGCATCATCCTGATCAAGATCCTGGCGCCGGGCTTCTATGCGAAGCAGGACATCAAGACGCCGGTGAAGATCGCGATCGGCGTGCTGATCGTCACGCAGCTCTCGAACTACGTGTTCGTGCCGCTGATCGGTCATGCGGGCCTCACGCTGAGCATCGGCGTCGGCGCGTGCCTGAACTCGCTGCTGCTGTTCCTCGGGCTGCGCAAGCGCGGCATCTACCAGCCGTCGCCGGGCTGGCCGCGCTTCTTCGTGCAGCTCATTGGCGCGACGCTCGTGCTCGCGGGCCTGATGCATTGGTGCGCGATCAGCTTCGACTGGACCGGCATGCGCGCGCAGCCGCTCGATCGCATTGCGCTGATGGCCGCGTGCCTCGTGCTGTTCGCTGCACTATATTTCGGTATGTTGTGGGTGATGGGCTTCAAATACGCTTACTTCAGAAGGCGCGCCAAGTGACGACCGCAATGACCCGCGTCCTCGACTACTTCAGCACACTCGTGGCGGACGACGACAGCCTGCCCGTCACGGAGACCGCGCTGTCGCTTGCACAGGACGCCTATCCCGACCTCGACCTGCAGGGCACGCTGGCCGAACTCGACATGCTGGCCGCGCGGCTGCGCCGCCGGCTCGCCGACGATGCGAACCTGAAGGACCGCGTCGCCGCGCTCAACGAATTCTTCTTTCGCGAACTCGGCTTCGCGTGCAATCACAACGATTACTACGACCCCGATAACAGCCACCTGAACGCGGTGCTGAAGCGGCGGCGCGGGATTCCGATCTCGCTGTCGGTGCTGTACCTCGAGCTCGCCGAGCAGATCGGCGTGCCGGCGCGCGGCGTCTCGTTCCCCGGTCATTTCCTGCTGCGCGTGACGCTGCCGGACGGCGACCTGATCATCGATCCGACCAATGGCCATTCGCTGTCCGAAGCCGAGATGGTCGAGATGCTCGAGCCGTACGTCGCGCGTGCGGCGGGCGCGGTCGACAGCGCGTTGCGCGCGTTGCTGCAGCCGGCCACGAGCCGCGAGATCATCGCGCGGATGCTGCGCAACCTGAAGACGATCTATCTGCAGACGGAACGCTGGCAGCGGCTGCTCGCGGTGCAGCAGCGGCTCGTGATCCTGCTCCCGGAGCACCTCGACGAGGTGCGCGACCGCGGCTTCGCGTATGCGCGGCTCGACTACCTGCGCCCCGCGCTCGAGGATCTCGAGCAGTATCTCGGCGAGCGGCCCGATGCGGACGACGCAACCGTTGTCGAATCGCAGGTGACGGAATTGCGGCAGCGGATGCAGCGCGACGACGAGGACTGAGCCGCTAGCGCGGCGCCGGGCGCCTCTCGAACGAAAAACGCCCGCATTGCGGGCGTTTTTTGTTTGCAGTCGTTTGCACTTACTTCGGCTGCATCCGGATCGCGCCGTCGAGGCGGATCACTTCGCCGTTGAGCATCGGGTTCTCGACGATCTGGCGCACCAGCATCGCGTATTCGTCCGGTTTGCCGAGCCGCGGCGGGAACGGGACCATCGCGCCGAGCGCGTCCTGCACGTCCTTCGGCATGCCGAGCAGCATCGGCGTCTCGAACAGCCCCGGCGCGATCGTCATCACGCGGATGCCCTGGCGCGCCAGGTCGCGCGCGATCGGTAGCGTCATGCCCGAGACGCCGGCCTTCGACGCCGCGTACGCGGCCTGGCCCATCTGGCCGTCGTAGGCGGCGACCGAGGCGGTGCTGACGATCACGCCGCGCTCGCCGCCGTCGTTCGGCGTGGTCGCGGCCATCGCGGCGGCCGCGAGCCGGATCATGTTGAAGGTGCCGATCAGGTTCACGTTGATCGTCTTCGCGAACACGTCGAGCGGATGCGGGCCGTCCTTGCCGACGGTTTTCGCGGCGGGCGCGATGCCCGCGCAGTTCACGAGGCCGCGCAGCGTGCCCGTGTGCGTCGCGGCGTCGACGGCCGCCTGCGCATCGGCCTCGCTCGACACGTCGCAGCGCACGAATGTGCCGCCCAGTTCGTTCGCGAGCGCCGTGCCGGCCGCCTCGTTCAGGTCGGCGAGCACGACCTTGCCGCCGGCCTGCGCGAGCATGCGGGCCGTTCCGGCGCCGAGGCCCGATGCGCCGCCCGTGATCAGAAAGACGTTGCCGCGAATCTCCATCACTGTCTCCTTGGTTGGTTCCGATGCCGGTCGGCACCTGCGTCCGATCGATTGTACGGGGCGCCGCCGGGCGCCGGAGCGACCGGCACGCTCGTGCGAATCCAGGTCAGCCGAAGCAGATCAAGCAGACGAAAAAAAACCGCCCGGGAAGGGCGGCTTGCGGGTGCACGACGCGGTGCTTACTTCAATGCGTCAAACGCACGCTCGCGGATTTCGTCGACGGTGCCGAGGCCCGAGATCTTGCGATACTGCGGGGCCTTCAGGCCGTTTTCCTCGCCGCGCTGCGCCCAGTCGCCGTAGTACGTGATCAGCGGCTTGGTCTGCGCTTCGTACACTTCGAGACGCTTCTTGACGGTTTCTTCCTTGTCGTCGTCGCGCTGGATCAGCGGTTCGCCCGTCACGTCGTCCTTGCCCTCGACCTTCGGCGGGTTGAACTTCACGTGGTACGTGCGGCCCGATGCCGGGTGCGTGCGGCGGCCGCTCATGCGCTCGACGATTTCCGAGAACGGGACGTCGATTTCGAGCACGTAGTCGATCGCGACGCCGGCGTCCTTCATCGCGTCAGCCTGCGCGATCGTGCGCGGGAAGCCGTCGAACAGGTAGCCGTTCGCGCAGTCGGCGTCCTTCAGGCGCTCCTTCACGAGGCCGATGATCAGCGCGTCCGGCACGAGCTTGCCGGCGTCCATGTAGCCCTTCGCCTCGACGCCGAGCGGCGAGCCGGCCTTGACGGCCGCACGCAGCATGTCGCCCGTCGAGATTTGCGGGATGCCGAACTTTTCCTTGATGAAGTTTGCCTGGGTGCCCTTTCCCGCGCCGGGCGCGCCCAACAGGATCAAACGCATGGTGATATCTCCAGAATGTAGATTCGTATGGCGAGACGCGAAAGTGTCGGCGACAGCGTGCGCGGGGCTTGCCTGGCGCGCGGCGGACCGGTCTGACGCGGCGCGTCGGCGAAAGGCGACGCGCGGCTGCCGGGACGGGCCGTGGCGGGTCAAGCGAGAACGCGCGGGTCGCGGACGGCTCGCACAATCGCCTGATTATGCCACGGGTTATTTTGAACCCGGACGAAAAAGGGCCTGCACGCGTGCGAGATCGGCCGGCGTGTCGATGCCGGCTTCGGGCGCGTGCTCGGTAATCAGCACTGCAATGCGCTCGCCGTGCCACATCGCGCGCAGCTGTTCGAGCTGCTCCGCCTGCTCGACCGGCGCCTGCGCGAGCGACGGATAGGTGCGCAGGAAGCGCGCGCGATATGCGTAGAGACCGATGTGGCGATGGACCGGAAAGGCCGGTGCAGGCATGGCCGCGACGTCGGGCCAGTGCGGCAGATAGGCGTCGCGGCTCCACGGAATCGGTGCGCGCGAGAAGTACATCGCGACGTTGCGCGCGTCGAGCGCGACCTTCACGATGTTCGGGTTGAACACGTCGGCTGCGTCGTGGATCGGGTGCGCGGCGGTCGCGATCGCGCAGTCCGGATGTGCGGCGAGGTGCGACGCTACGTCGCGCACGAGCACCGGGTCGATCAGCGGTTCGTCGCCCTGCACGTTGACGACGACGGTGTCGTCGCTCCATCCGAACGTCGCGGCGACTTCCGCGAGCCGGTCGGTGCCGGACGGATGGTCGGCGCGCGTCAGCACCGCTTCGAAACCGTGATCGCGTGCCGCGTCGAGCACGCTCTGCGCGTCGGACGCGACGAGCACCTGCTGCGCGCCCGCTTCGCGCGCGCGCTCGGCGACGCGGACGACCATCGGCTTGCCGCCGAGATCGGCGAGCGGCTTGTTCGGCAGGCGCGTCGACGCGAGCCGGGCAGGAATGACGGCGATGAAGGGCTGCTGAGGTGTCATCGGGGCTGGGCGGTGAGAAGGGCTGGGGTGGGCGACGCGTCGAAAGCAGGCCGCCCGGCAGGGTTCGGCACGCGGCCGCGGCGAACCGCGGCCGCGTGCCGGTGCAGCAGGGCGGCGTTCAGCTGCCGGCCGGGCCGGCGGGGTCGACCGGCGTGCCTTCGACGGTCTGGCGTGCTTCGTCGACGAGCATCACGGGGATGCCGTCGCGGATCGGGTAGGCGAGCTTGTCCGCGTTGCAGATCAGCTCCTGCGCGGCGCGGTCATAGTGGAGCGGGCCTTTGCAGATAGGGCACACAAGGATTTCAAGCAGGCGAGCGTCCACGGAGTTTCTCCACAACGAGGGCAATGAGGCGAGGATCGAGCGCGGCTTCGACGGGGACGACCCACAGCCGAGCGTCGCGCCAGGAAGCGCCCAATTTTACTGCATCCTTCTCGGTGATCAGGATGGCGTCGACTGCGTCGTCGACGAACGGATTGTCGGCGAACGCGTAATGGTCGGGCAGCGCGCGCGTCGCCGGCGCGAGGCCGGCCGCGCCGCGGAGCAGCAGCGCGCCGCGGCCCATGTCGAGCACGGCCGCAAGGCTCTGCACGCCGCCGAGCTTGCGCACGTCGAAGGTCAGGCCGCCGTCGCGCGACGCAACGATCGCGCCGCCCTGGCCGACCAGCACGAGTTCGCCGTCGGCAAGCTGGGTCGCGCCGAAGTACGACACCGGCACATGGCTGTCGACGTGCGTCCAGGTCGCGCCGCGATCGGTGCTGCGCAGCACGTTGCCGCGCATCCCGTACGCGACCCAGTCGCCGTTCGCGAGCATCAGCGCGCCGAACAGTGAGCCTTGGTACGGCGACGACAGCTTGTCCCAGCTCGCGCCGTTGTCGGTCGAGCGCAGCAGCGTGCCGCTCTCGCCCGCGATCAGCAGGCTGCCGTGGCCGTCGCCGACGATCGCGTTCAGGTGGCGGTCGCCCACCGGCGTCTTCAGCGGCTGCCACGTGAGCCCCGCATCGTCCGAGCGCAGCAACTGGCCGAAACTGCCGGCCACGAACAGCGGGCCGTTTGCGCTCCCCCACACGGACAGCAGCGGATCGGAATGCGTCGGGTCCAGGCGGACCTCGCGCCAGTGCCCACCGGCGTCATCGCTGCGCACGATCCGGCCGTCGTGGCCGACCGCGATCCCGAGCGTCGGCGTGACGAAGCTCACCTGCGTGAGCGTCGAGCCGCGGTCGGGCGTGACCGATGCCGGCCGCCAGTGGCCGCCCGCATCGTCGCTCGACAGGATCACGCCGCGCTCGCCGACCGCGACGATGCGTGTGCCGGCGCGGGCGAGCCCGTTGATCTGCAGGCGATCGGCATGAATCGCGGTGAGCGGGAACGCCGGCAGCGGGCGCGGCGAAAACGCGAACAGCGCGGCGCCGAGCACGAGCGCCGACATCGCGAGTCCTGGCAAAGTTCGTTTCATCGCTTGTCTCCTGTGTCTGCCTGCGGCGGCGGTTCGCATCGAAGCGCCCACCACCGTCGCCTGCAAGTCCGCGGGCCGTCGGTCGTTGCCGCGGCCTCGCATGGTCCTGAACGGATGGCCGCGCTCGACGCACGGCCCATCCGCGTGCCGCTATGCGCCGACTTCGAACAGCGCGGCGGCGCCCATCCCGCCGCCGATGCACATCGTCACGACCGCATGCCGCACGCCGCGGCGCGCGCCTTCGAGCAGCGCGTGCATCGTCATCCGCGTGCCCGACATCCCGAACGGATGGCCGAGCGCGATTGCGCCGCCGTCGACGTTCAGCCGCTCGTCGGGAATGCCCAGCGTGTCGCGGCAATACAGCGCCTGGCACGCGAACGCCTCGTTCAGCTCCCACAACCCGACGTCGCTCACGGTCATCCCGAAGCGCGCCAGCAGCTTCGGGATCGCGAACACCGGGCCGATGCCCATCTCGTCCGGCTCGCAGCCGGCCACCGCGAGGCCGCGGAACGTGCCGAGCGGCGCCAGCCCGCGGCGCTGCGCTTCGACACGCGACATCACGACGACGGCCGCCGCGCCGTCCGACAGCTGCGACGCGTTGCCGGCCGTCACGAACTCGCCCTGCTCGACGGCCTTGCCGCCGCTCCACGACGGCTTGAGCCCCGCGAGCCGCTCGGCCGTCGTATCGGCACGCACGCCTTCGTCGCGCGCCGCGCGCACGTCCTCGTGGCCGGTCGGGTTGCCTTCCTTGTCGAACAACGCGCGCCGCACGTCGAGCGGCGCGATTTCCGCGTCGAAGCGGCCGGCCGCCTGCGCGTCGGCCGTGCGCTGGTGGCTCTGCAGCGCGAATTCGTCCTGCGCCGCGCGCGAGATCCCGTAGCGGCGCGACACGATCTCGGCGGTTTCCATCATCGCCATGTACGCGGCCGGCTGGTGGTCGACCACGGCCTGCGAACGCGCGCGGTAGCCGTTCTTGTGCTTGTTCTGCGTGAGCGAGATCGACTCGACGCCGCCCGCGACGACGATCCGTGCGTCGCCCGCGCCAATGCTGCGCGCGGCGCTCGCGATCGACATCAGGCCCGACGAGCACATCCGGTCGATCGCCATGCCGGGCACCGACGCCGGCAGACCGGCCGCCGCGGCCGACAGGCGGCCGATGTTGTAGCCCTGCGTGCCCTGCTGCGCGGCGCAACCGATCAGCACGTCGTCGACGTCGGCCGGCGCGACGCCCGCGCGTTCGAGCGCGGTGCGCACGACGTGGCCACCCAGTGCGGGCGCCTCGGTGTCGTTGAACATGCCGCGAAACGCCTTGCCGATCGGCGTGCGTGCGACGGAAACGATGACTGCGTCTTCCATGTGTCTGGCTCTCTGAATCTAGAAGGTGTAACGGCTGATCGTGTCGGCCACACAACCGGGCTTGGCTTCGCCCTCGATCTCGACGGTCACGCGGATCCACGCCTGCACGCCGCCGTCGAGCGGCTCGACGCGCAGCAGCTCGCCGACGCCCCGCACGCGTGCGCCGACTTTCACCGGCGCCGGGAAGCGGATCCGGTCGCAGCCGTAGTTGACGCCAAGCCGCGCGCCGTCGATCCGCACGATCTGCGGCAGGAAATGGTTGACGAGCGACAGCGTCAGGTAGCCGTGCGCGATGCACGCGCCGAACGGGCCGTCCTTCGCGCGCGCCGGGTCGACGTGCACCCACTGGTGATCGCCCGTCGCATCGGCGAAGCCGTCGATGCGGCGCTGGTCGATCGCGAGCCACGCGCTCGCGCCGAGCGTGTCGCCCACGGCCGCCGCGAGTTCGCCGGGATGCGCGAACACGCGGGGCGTCGCGCGCACGGGGTCGAGGGTCGTGCCCATCATGCGTGCTGGCTGCTGACCGACAGCACTTCGCCCGTCATGTACGACGCGTAATCGCTTGCAAGGAACACCATCACGTTCGCGACCTCCCAGACTTCGGCGGCGCGCCCGAAGGCTTCGCGCGACGCCAGTTGATTCAGCAAGTCGGCCGGGGCCGACTTCTTCAGAAAATCGTGCATCGCGATGCTCGGCGCGACCGCGTTGATGCGCACGCCATACGGCGACGCCTCGAGCGCCGCGCAGCGCGTGAGCGCCATCACGCCCGCCTTCGCCGCCGCGTAGTGCGCCTGTTCCGCCTGCGCACGCCAGCCGAGCACCGATGCGTTGTTGACGATCGCGCCGCGGCCGCGGGCCTGCATGTGCGGCAGCATCGCGCGCGTCATCCGGAACGTCCCGGTCAGGCTAATGTCGATCACCCGCGACCATTCGGCATCGTCCATTTCGACGATGCGTTTCGCCCCGCCGAGCCCGGCGTTGTTGATCAGTACGTCGACGCCGTCGAGCTTGTCCTGGGCGTCCGCGACGAGTGCCTGCACGTCGTCCTCGACCGCGACGTTGCACAGGCGGCCGTGGATCTGCTGCAGCCCGGTTTCGGCGCGCAGCGTTTGCACGGCCTGTTCGAGGCGCTTCTCGTGGATATCGGAGATGAACAGCGCGCGGCAGCCTTCCTCCGCGCAGCGGCGCGCGGCCGCGAAGCCGATGCCGGCGCCGGCGGCGGCCGTGATCAGCACCGATTTGCCGGCGAGCAACTGGTGACCCGGCACGTAGGCCGGCGCTTTCTGGATCTGGAGTTCGGTCATGCTCGCGGTTCCCTTGGCATGCCGAGCCCGCGCTCGGCCATGATGTTCAGCTGGATTTCGTTGGTGCCGGCGTAGATCGTGTCCGCACGGGAGAACAGGAATAGGCGCTGCAGATGGGTGAGCTTTTCGTCGGCCGGATCGATCACGTTCGCGCGGGCCCCAAGCACATCCATCGCGAGCTGGCCGAGGTCGCGGTGCCAGTTCGACCAGTAGTACTTGTAGATCAGCGCCTCGCGGCGCAGCGGCGCGGCGCCGCCGTTCGCGTCGTCCGCGCCCGACAGCATCCGCAGCGCGTTGTAGCGCATCACGCGCAGCCCGGCCCACGCGCGGCCGATCCGCTGGCGCAGCACCGGGTCGCGATCGGCGCCCGATTCGCGCGCGGCGTCGATCACCCATTCGAGCTCGCGGACGAACTGCATCTGCTGACCGAGCGTCGACATCCCCCGCTCGAAACCGAGCAGCGTCATCGCGATCCGCCAGCCGTCGCCCGGCGCGCCGACGAGGTCGCGTGCTGCCGCACGCGCGCCGTCGAAGAACACTTCGTTGAATTCGGCGCCGCCGTTGAGCTGCCGGATCGGCCGAATCTCGATACCCGGCTGGTCGAGCGGCATCAGCAGGAACGACAGCCCCTTGTTGCCCTTCGATGCCGGATCGGTGCGGGCGAGCACGAAGATCCAGTCGGAATCGTGCGCGAGCGACGTCCACACCTTCTGGCCGACCACGCGCCACGTGCCGTCCGCATCCGGTTCGGCGCGCGTGCGCACGTTCGCGAGATCGGAACCGGCGCCCGGTTCCGAGTAGCCCTGGCACCAGAACTGCGTGCCGGCGAGAATCCCCGGCAGGAAACGTGCGCGCTGGTCATCGGTGCCGCACGCGACGAGCGTCGGCCCGAGCAGCCCTTCGCCGATATGGCCCATCCGGCCGGGGCCGCCGGCGCGCGCGTATTCCTCGTGGAAGATCACCTGCTCGGCCACCGTGAAGCCGCGGCCGCCCGCGTCGGTCGGCCAGCCGAGGCCGGTCCAGCCGCCCTGCGCCAGTTCCCGCTCCCACGCCTTGCGCAGTTCGGGAAACGCTTCCTCGTCGCCGGGGCCGCCTCGGTTTTTCAGGCATGCGAACTCGCCGGCCAGGTGCGACTGCACCCAGTCGGCGACTTCGTGCCGCAATTGCTGTTCGTGCGTTTCGCTGTTCATTGGAGCACTCCGGCGCGCGCGGCGGACGCACGCTTTGTCACCGACGCCTGCGACGACACGAGCGACTCGTCGCACCGCGACGTGCCGCCGTCGATCGCATGGCGTGCGATCCATTCGAGCAGTTGCGGCGTCGTGCCGAACTGCGCGCCCGACGCCTGCGCGCGCTTGAAATAGAGATGCGGGTCGTATTCCCACGTGAAGCCAACGCCGCCGTGCAGCTGGATCGCTTCCTGTGCACAGAACGAGGCCGCGTCGTTCGCGGCGGCCTTCGCGGCCGCGATGTCGGCGCGCAGCGCGGCGCTGGGCGCGCCGCTGCCGGCTTCCGCGTCCCATGCGTGCGCCGCGCCGAGCACGGCCGAGCGCGCGGATTCGATCAGCACCATCATCTGCGCGCAGCGATGCTTGACCGCCTGGAACGATGCGATCGCGCGGCCGAACTGCACGCGCTGGGCGGTGTAGTCGAGCGTCAGGTCGAGGCATTGCTGGGCGCCGCCGAGCTGCTCGGCGGCCAGCGCGAGCGCCGCGAACCATCCGGCGCGCTCGAGCACTTGGGCGGCGACGGCGCCGCAGGCGAACAGTGCGTCGCGACTCGCGCGGGTGTCGTCGAGGACGATGCGCGCGATCGGCCGCGTCGCGTCGAGCGTGTCGTGCGGCGTGACGCTCAGGCCGGCCGCCGTCGCGACATCGATCGCGAACAGCCCGATGGCCTGCCCTTCGTTCGCGATCCGCGCGGGGATCAGCAGCGGGTCGGCGCACGCGCCGTCGATCACCTGTTCGATCGTGCCGGACAGCGCATAGCCGCCCGCCGCTTCTTCCGCGACGACCGGCAGTTGCCCGATGCCGGCCGGAAACTCGAACGGCAATGCCAGCGTCGCGCTGCACGCGCCTTCGGCGATCTTCGCGAGCCAGCCGGTTGCCAGCGGCGTGTCGCAGCCGGCCAGCGCGGTCGCCGCCAGGCACGCAGTCGAGAAATACGGCACGCATGCGACGCGCCGGCCGAGCTGCTCCATCAGCAGCGTCTGTTCGACCGCACCGAGCCCCATTCCGCCGGCCGCTTCAGGCAATGCGAGCGCGTTCCAGCCGAGCTCGCCCGCAAGCGTGGTCCACAGTGCATCGTCGCGGCCGGCCGACTGCTCGATGGCGCGGCGCACGTCGGCGGACGCGCTGCGTTCGGCGAGCACGTCGGCCGCCGCGTCGCGGATCATCGCCTGTTCGTCGGTGAGCGCCAGATCCATGGCTCAGCTCCCGTACACGCGCTGCGCGGGACGCGCCTCGGCGAGCAGCCGCGCGACCGCCGCGCCGATCTCGGCCGGCACCCAGCGCGCGCCGCGATCGACGCTCGGGCCGGTGCGCCAGCCTTCGGCGACCGCGATCATCCCGCCCGCGACCTCGAACACCTGGCCCGTCACGTCGGCCGACAGCGCGCTGCCGAGCCACACGACGAGCGGCGCGACGTTGGCCGGATCGAAATAGTCGAAGCCGCCGTCCGCGGGCTTCTTCATCATGTCGGCGAACACGCCTTCGGTCATCGACGTGCGCGCGGCCGGCGCGAGCGCGTTCACGCGCACGCCGTAGCGCTGCAGCTCGACCGCCTGCATCAGCGTGAGCGCCGCGATACCGGCCTTCGCGACGCCGTAGTTCGACTGGCCGATCGACCCTTGCAGCCCGGCGCCGGAGCTCGTATTGATGATCCGCGCGTCGACTGGATGGCCGGCCTTCGCGGCGTCGCGCCACACGCGCGCCAGCACGCTCGACAGGCAGAAGTGGCCGCGCAGATGCACGCGCATCACGTCGTCCCAGTCGGTTTCGGTCATGCTGGTGAACATCTTGTCGCGGCAGATGCCCGCGTTGTTGACCAGCACGTGGACGTCGCCGAACGCGTCGCGCGCGGCGTCGACGATCCGCTGCGCGGTGTCGACTTGCGTGATGTCGTCCGAATTCGCGAGCGCCCGCCCGCCGTGTCGCGAAATCTCGTCGCACACCGCCTGCGCGGCCTCGCGCCGGATGTCGTTGACGGCGACCGCCGCGCCTTCGGCCGCGAACGCGAGCGCGTATTCGCGACCGAGCCCGCCGCCCGCGCCGGTGATGATGACGGTGCGTCCGTTACAGATTCCCATGCTTGTGCCTCCTGGATCGTGAGATCGTGAAAGTGACGCGCTCACAAGCGCTCGATGATCGTGACGTTCGCGAGACCGCCGCCTTCGCACATCGTCTGCAGCCCGTAGCGGCCGCCGGTGCGCTCGAGTTCGTGCAGCAGCGTCGTCATCAGCCGCGCGCCGGTCGCGCCGAGCGGATGGCCGAGCGCGATCCCGCCGCCGTTCGGGTTGGTCTTTTCGTGCGGGAAACGCGTGTCGGCCAGCCAGGCCTGCGCGACCGACGCGAACGCCTCGTTCATCTCGACGACGTCGATCCGCGACCAGTCGAGCCCGCTCTTCTCCAACGCGGCCTGGGTCGCCGGAATCGGCGCGGTGAGCATCCACAGCGGATCGTCGCCGAGCACGCTCAGGTGATGGATCCGCGCGCGCGGCGTGAGGCCGTAGCGCTTCAGCGCATCCTCCGACACGATCAGCAGCGCCGCGGCCGCATCGCACGTCTGGCTCGCGACGGCGGCCGTCAGCGAGCCGCCCGGCGTCAGCGGCTCGAGCGTCGCCATCTTTTCCAGCGACGTGTCGGGGCGCGGCGTCTCGTCGTGGAGCACGCCTTCGAGCGGCACGATTTCCCGCTTGAAATGGCCGGCCTCGATCGCGGCGAGCGCGCGGCGGTGGCTTTCCAGCGCATAGCGCTCCATCGCGTCGCGCGACAGGTTCCAGTGGTCGGCGATCCGCTGCGCGGCAACGAACTGCGACACCGGCGCATCGCCGAAGCGCGCGCGCCAGCCGGTGCTGCCGGAGAACGGATCGTTGAAACCGAGCGGCGCGGCGCTCGTCATCGCGGACGAGATCGGGATCTGCGTCATCGTCTGCACGCCGCCCGCGACGACGACGTCCTGCATGCCGCTCATCACCGCCTGCGCGGCGAAGTGCACGGCCTGCTGCGACGAGCCGCACTGGCGGTCGACGGTCACGCCCGGCACCCGCAGCGGCAGCCCGGCCGCGAGCCAGCAGGTGCGTGCGATGTTGCCGGCGAGCGGGCCGATCGTGTCGACGCAGCCGAATACCACGTCGTCGTATTCGTCGGCCGGAATCGCATTGCGCTCGACGAGCGTCTTCAGCACGAAGCCGCCGAGGTCGGCCGCATGCATGTGCGCGAGCCCGCCCTTGCGGCGGCCGGTCGGCGTGCGCAGCGCGTCGACGATATAGGCTTGTTTCATCAGTGGGTTTCCTCGAAATCGAAGGTCTGCGCGGGGCCGATCGGCAACGCGTCGCCGAGCAGCGCGTCGGCCACGCGGGCCTTGTGGAACGCGCTGTCGCCCCAGCTGCCGGAGAGCGCCCAGATCCGCTTCATGAAGATCTGCAGGTCGAGCTCCCACGTGTAGCCGATCGCGCCGTGCACCTGCATCGTGTGGCGCGCGGCCAGTTGCGCGGCGGCGGTCGCGGCGAGCTTCGCGTGCGACACGAGCACCGCGCGCTGCGGATGATCGTCGGCGATCGCCTGCGCGGCGCGTGCGAGCACCGGCCGCGCGAACTCGTAGCGGATCGCGACGTCGGCGAGCAGGTGCTTGAGCGCCTGGTACGAACCGATCGCCTTGCCGAACTGCTTGCGCTGCGCGCTGTAGTCGATCGCGACGTCGAGTACGCGCTGCGTGAGGCCGAGCAGCTGCGCGGCGACCGCGAACGCGCCGTGGTCGAGCGCGCGGTTCAGCAGCGGCGCGGCTTCATCGGCGCTCGCGATGCACGTGGCGGCCGACGGTTCCCAGTCGAGCGTGAACAGGCGCCGCGACGGGTCGACGCTGTCGACCGCGCGCCATGCGCACTGCGCGGGATCGACGCGGTGCAGCTCGCCGCGGTGTTCGCACAACAGGGTTTGCGCGACGTGCACGTCGGCCGCATACGGGTTCACCGGATGCACGAGCGCGACACGCGCACGCCCTTCGGCGATGTCGCGCAGCAGCGCGTCGCGCCAGCCGCCGGCGGGCAGCCGCGCGAGCACGCCGGCCGACACGAGCGCCGTGTCGAGCAGCGGCTCCGGGCTGCCGAAATAACCGTAGGTCTGCGCGAGCAGCGCCCATTCCACTTCGGTCAGGCCAAGGCCGCCGTGCGCTTCGGGCACCGACACCGCGGTCAGCCCCTGCGACGCGAACAGCGACCACAGCGCGTCGGAGCGGCCGGTCGGCGTGGCCCACAGCTCGCGGATCAGCTCCGGGGTCATCTCGGTCATCAGCAGGCGCTTCACGCTGTCCGCGAGCGCTTCCTGGTCTTCATCGAATACGAAATCCATACGATGTCCGTTCAGTGAGGGAGTCGCCGGCGCGCTCACGCGCGCGGCATGCCGAGCATCCGTTCGGCGACGATGTTGCGCTGGATCTCGTTGGTGCCCGCGTAGATCGGGCCGGCCTGCGCGAACAGGAAGCCGTCGAGCCAGTGGCCGAGCGCCGCGTGCTGCGCGGCCGTCTGCGGGACGACCTCGCCGTGCGCGCCGAGGATGTCGAGCGCGGTCTGGTGCATCCGCAGGTCGAGCTCCGACCAGAACACCTTGTTGGTGCTCGATTCCGCGCCGATGTGGCCGCCCTTCAGCAGCCGGCTCGCGGTCGCATAGGTCGACAGCGCGTACGCCTGCGCATCCATCCAGGCCTGCACCACGCGTTCGCGCAGCGTCGGGTCGCGGTCCGCGCTGTCGCGGTGCGCGAGATACAGGTCGCGCAGCGCCTGCGCGGTGCGCTGGAACCGCGCGGGTGAACGCAGCATCAGCCCGCGCTCGAAGCCGGCCGTCGCCATCGCGACCTGCCAGCCCGCGCCTTCGGCCGCGAGGCGGTTCGCGACCGGCACGCGCACGTCGTCGAAGAAGATTTCCGCGAAGCCCGTCTGCCCGTTCAGCTGGCGGATCGGTCGCACCGTGATGCCCGGCGCGGACAACGGCACCATCAGGAACGTGAGTCCGTGGTGACGCGACGATTCGGGATCGCTGCGGAACAGCCCGAACAGCCAGTCGGCCCACACCGCGCGGGTCGACCAGATCTTCTGGCCGTTGAGCACGTAGTCGTCGCCGATGCGGATCGCCGTCGTGCGGATCGCGGCCATGTCCGAGCCCGCGTTCGGCTCCGACCAGCCCTGCGCCCACACGTGCTCGCCCGCCGCCATCGCGGGCAGGAAGCGCGCCTTCTGCGCGTCGGTGCCGAAATCCATCAGCGTCGGGCCGAGCAGGAAAATGCCGTTCTGGTTCACGCGCATCGGTGCGTCCGCGCGCCAGTACTCTTCCTCGAAGATCAGCCACTCGATCAGGTCGCAGCCGCGCCCGCCGAGTTCGCGCGGCCATGTGACCATGCTCCAGCGGCCCGAGTGCAGCGTGCGCTCCCATTCGCGGTGCGCGGCGAACCCTTCCTCGGTGTCGAAGCTCGGCAGCCGCTCGCGCGGCACGTGCGCGGCGAGCCATTCGCGGATCTCGGCGCGAAACGCCTGCTGTTGCGGCGTATAGGTCAGGTTCATGCGCGTGCCTCCGCGGCCCGTGCGTCGACCTGCGTGTCGAACCGCGCGTCGCGCTTCTCGACGAACGCGGCGCGCGCTTCCATCGAGTCGTTCGTCATGTACGCCTGCAGCGTGAAACCCTGCTCCCAGCGGTACTTGTCCTCGAGATCGCCGTCCTCGACGCCGTTCAGCGCCTCCTTCGCGAGCCGCACCATCGCCGGGCTCTTCGCCGCGATCTTGCCGGCGATCGCGAGCGCCGCGTCGCGCAGCGCGTCGCGCGTGACGACCTGCTCGACGGCGCCGAGCCGGTACGCTTCGGCCGCGTCGATCATGTCGCCGGTGAAGTACATCGCGCGCACCTTCTGCACGCCGAACAGCCGCTGCAGGTGCGCACCGCCGCCCATCGCGCCGCGGTCGATCTCGGGCACGCCGAAGCGCGCGCAATCGGCCGCGACGACGATGTCCGCCGCACCGCAGATGCCGATCCCGCCGCCGAGCACGAACCCGTGTACGGCCGCGATCACCGGTTTCGGGTTGCGGTGCACCGCGCGAAACGTCTCGTAGTTGCCGGCGTTGACCGACACGATCCGCCCCGGATGCGCGGCCAGCTCCTTGATGTCGACGCCCGCGCAGAAGCCGCGGCCCTCGCCGCGCACGACGATCACGCGCACGTCGTCGTCCTCGCCGAGCGCGTCGAGCGCACGCGCGAGCGCATGCCAGCCCTGCGCATCGAGCGCGTTCACGGGCGGATGGGCGATCACCAGTTCGGCGATGCCGTCGGCGCGCTCGATCCGGAACGGCGTCGCGCCGGCCGGTTGATTGGGTGTTGTCATCTCGAAAGCCTCCCTGGAATGTTTTTCACGCAGCCTGCGCCGCGGCCACTGACGCTGCGCGCAACGCGGCCAGTGCGTCCAGCCGCTCGCCGGCTTCCGCGACGATCCGCGCGATCAGCGCGTCGCACGATTCGATCGCGCCGATCATCGCGGCCGCCTGGCCGCTCGGCAGCACGCCTTCGTCGGGACGTCCGTCGACGATCGCGCGCTGGATCAGGAACGGCGCGTTCGCCGCCATCAGCGTCTGGCTCGCCGTGTAGTCGTGCGAGCGCAGCGCCTTGATTGCGAGGCCCAGCATGTCGGTCGTGCGCAGTCCGTTCTGGCGGCGCCACGCTTCGGCCGTCTTCAGCGCGAACAGCGTGCGGCGCAGCGGGCCGAAGCGTTCGAGCTTCAGCAGATACGGGTTGTCGATCATCCGTTGCGGCAGCCCGTCGAGCGCGTCCGACACGCGGATCCGCGCCGGGTCGCCGACCGCGACGTAGCGGTCGAGCGTCGCGCGCGGCACCGGCGATTCGGCGCTCATCAGGAAGCGCGTGCCCATCGCGATGCCGGCCGCGCCGTACGCGAGCGCGGCGGCCAGCCCGCGCCCGTCGAAGAAGCCGCCGGCCGCGACGACCGGCACCCGCACCGCGTCGAGCACCTTCGGCAGCAGCAGCGTGGTCGGCACCGAGCCCGTGTGGCCGCCGCCTTCCGCGCCCTGCACCGTTACGATGTCCGCGCCGAGCTCGACCGCCTTCGCCGCGTGCTTCGGCGCGCCGACGGTCGGCATGCAGACGATGCCGGCGTCCTTGAAGCGGCGGATCGTCTTCGCGTCCGGCCCGCGGCCGTAGCTGACTGCCCGCAGCCGGTGCTCGATCGCGAGATCGACCACCTGGGCGGCGTTCTTCTGGAACATGTGGAAGTTGATGCCGAACGGCCGGTCGGTCAGCGACTTCACCTTCAGGATCTCGGCCTCGACCTGCTCGGGTTCGAGCGTCGCGCCGGCCAGGAAGCCGAAGCCGCCCGCGTTGGCGGTCGCCGCGACGAGCCGTGCGTCGGCCACCCAACCCATCGCGGTCTGCACGATCGGGTAGCGGCAGCCGAGCAGGTCGCACAGCGGCGTATGCAGCGGGCCATGAAGCGGCGGGCTCATGCGGCGGCTCCGTTGACCGCGGCCGGCGCGGCGTCGGCCTGCCCTTCGTCGCCCTGCGGCTCCGGCTTGCGCTGCGAGCTGGCCATCTTGCGTGCGTCGTAGCCGCCGAGGCGGTCGCCGCTGACGAGCTCGTTGTGCGCATGCGCGAAGTGATGCCATGCGAACGCCGCGTCCATCGCCGCGCGCTTGCCCTGCAGTTCCTCCACGTGATTCAGCGCCTGCTTCGTCAGCGTGAGGCCGAGGCGCGGCATCGTCGCGATCTTCGCGGCGATCGCGTAGGTCGCGTCGCGCAGCCGCTCGCGCGGCACCACGCGGTTGACCATCCCCATCTGGTACGCGCGCTCGGCCGGCATCCGCTCGCCGAGGAACAGGAATTCCTTCGCGATGCGCGGGTTCAGCTCGTACGCATGCGCGAAGTACTCGACGCCGGGAATCCCCATGCGCACGACCGGATCCGCGAAGAACGCATCCTCCGACGCGACGATCAGATCGCACACCCACGCGAGCATCAGCCCACCCGCGATGCATGCGCCGTGCACCATCGCGATGGTCGGCTTCGGCAGGTCGCGCCAGCGCCGGCACATCCCGAGGTACACCTCCTGTTCGCGCGCATAGAGGAATTCGCCGCCCTCCTTGTCCGCGTGGTCGTACCACAGCGACGCGCGGTCGAACGACTCGTGAATGTCGCGGCCCGGCGTGCCGATGTCGTGACCTGCCGAGAAATGCTTGCCGGCGCCCGCCAGCACGATCGCCTTCACCGCGTCGTCATGCGCCGCGCGCCGGAATGCCGCGTCGAGCGCATACGTCATCTTCGAGTTCTGCGCGTTGTGATACTCGGGACGGTTCATCGTGATCGTCGCGATGCCGTCCTCGACCGCGTAGCCGACGACACCGTCGCCGAACGTCACCTGGGTCGCTTCCATGTCGGACCTCATCCGCGGCGCGGCGCCGGATTGTTGCGCACGATCGTCGCGCGCAGGTTGTGAGGATCGAGCGCACGCACGATGCGCAGGTCTTCCGCGTTCGGTGCGGCCGTCGTGCCGAGTTCCGGATGCGCGAGCAGCGGGAAGCCGGTCGCGTCCTGCACCTCGTCGAAGCTCACGCCGGGATGCAGCGAGCGCACGCGAATCGCGTGGTCGGGCCCGCCGAAATCCATCACGCACAGGTCGGTGACGATGCTGCGCAGGTCGACGAAGGTCTTCATGCCGGGCAGCCGACGGGCCGGGTTGTAGCCGATCGTGCACACCATGTCGACCTCGTCGTCGACGAACGTGCGTTTGCCGTGGCCGCTGACGAAGAACGAATTCGCATGGTTCGTCGAGTTGCCGGGGAAGCCGCGTGCGCCGAGCAGTTGCGTCTTCGGCCGCGCGTAGTCGTCGCCGAGCCACGAGATGTTGGCCTGGCCGAAGCGGTCGATCTGCGTCGGCATCACGAGCGCATGGCGACGGCCGTGCCACAGGCAGTCGAACACGCGCTCGTAGGTCATCCAGCCGCTCGCCTTCACGCGATAGCCGTCGGGACGCGGGCCGAGCGGGATCGGCTCCTCGACGAGATATGCTTCGCCGTCGGTCAGCATCAGCTCGTTGTTGTACGCAAGCCGCGCGAGGCCGGCCGCGAGCCGCGGGCCCGTGCCGATGCCGGTCGCCAGCACTTCGCCGTCGTCGCGCCAGAGTCGCGCGGACGCGACGATCATCAGTTCCGCGAGGGAATGGTCGAGAGATTCGCTCACAGGCGCTCCTTTACAGAATCGGCAACGGCAGCGTCGTCACGTGCGACAGGCCACCGACGCCTTCGAGGTACTGGCGTTCGTCCTGACCGACCACGTCGCGCAGGTACGCCGCCGTCGTCGCATCGTCTTCCGCGCTCGCGCAGTACGCACGCAGGTGCGGCAGGTCCCAGCCGTAATCCGGCCCGCACGACGTCGGGTGCGCGCCGCCCGGCGCGTGCACGACGCCGGTGACGAGCGAGCGCTCGAACGGGTTGCGGCGCGCGGCGTCGAGGTCGTCGCTCGCGAGCGACGCATCGACCGTCTCCGCCGACACGTAGCAGCGCTGCGCGGCGCGCGCCATCCACGCGTCGAAGAACGGATCGGGGCCGTCGATACGCGTGTTGCCCATCCGGTCGGCCGCGTTCGCGTGCAGCAGCGCGACGTCGAGTTCGAGCGCCGGCATCGCGAGCAGCGTCTCGCCGTCGTCGTACGGCGACTTCACCGTGCGCAACTGCGGCGCGTGATCGAGCAGCGCTGTGCCGAGCCCGGCACGCGTCGGCAGGAACGGCAGCCGCGCTGCGGCCGCGCGCAGGCCGAGCTGAAGCATCCCTTCGTCGAGTTCGAGCACGTCGACGCGGCCCTGTTCACGCGCGCGGCGGAAATGCGGCTCGAGCGGGATCACGTCCAGCGACACGAAGCCGAACACCGCCTTGCGTACTTTGCCGGCGGCGCACAGCAGGCCGATGTCGGCGCCGCCGTATGCGACGATCGTCAGGTCCTTCAGGTTCGAGCGCGCGATCTCGCGCACCAGCGCCATCGGCTTGCGCCGCGGCCCCCATCCGCCGATGCCGATCGTCATGCCGTCGGCGAGTTGCGCGACCACGTCGCGCGCGGACATCGTCTTGTCGAGAGGTTTCATCGTCATCGTGCTGGCTTACCGGTATCCGATGCTGAAATCGTGGCCCCACTGGCTCACCTTGGTCGCCTCGAACACCGCGTGCTTCGACCAGTCGACCGTGAGGCCGCCGAAGCCGTATTCGAGATCGAAGCCGCCGGGGGTCTTCATGTAGAACGAGATCATCTGGTCGTTGCAGTGCCGGCCGAGCGTCGCGGACATCTTCACGTCGTGCGCGGCGACCCGATCGAGCGCGCGGCCGACTTCGTCCATCGAGTCGACTTCGGCCATCACGTGCACGCAGCCCGACGGCACGGCCATCTCGAACAGCGCGAGGCTGTGATGGCGCGCGTTGCGGCAATGCATGAAGTGGATGCGCTTCTCGGGTTCGGCGGGATCGGGCGTGAACTTCACACGGAAGATGTCGGACAGCTCGAAGCCGAGCACGCCGCGTACGAAAGCGTCGGTCGCGTCGAACTGCGGCGCGGGCAGTACCGCGTGGCCGAGCCCCATGTCGCCGGTGACGAAGCGCGCGACGCCGAGCGGCGACACGAAGCGGCGGAAGTCGCAGCGCGCGCCCCAGTACAGCTCGTGGCGGTTGCCGGACGGGTCGGTGCACCACGCCATCGCCTGCACGCGGCGCAGTGCGGCTTCGTCGCGCGTGGCACGCACGGCTTCGACACCCGCTTGCTGCAATGCCGCGAGCGCGGCGTCGAACGCGGCGCCGTCGGGCAATTCCCAGCCCGACGCGAAATAGCGGTCGGTCGTGCCGGGGACGATCACGTAGCGGAAATCGCGCTCGTCCATCTTCAGGTACAGCGCGCCGTCGGGCGCGTCGAGCGCCTGCATGCCCAGCACGTCTTGCGCATAGCGGCGCCACGCATCGACGCGGGTCGCCTCGACGACGACGTAGCCGAGCGCACGGACATCGATCATGTCGGCCTCCTCCAGGTTCAGAATCCGTTGTTCGTGAAAGGATTCTGGCCGGTCGGGGATGGCGTCACATCGTCTGTTGGGACGAGAGGTGGAGGGGGAATTGGTGGGGAGCTGGCCGAGAGCTGGCGGAAAATCGGGGCGCGGAGCGGATGCCCGTGCAAGACCAGTGAACGGGCTATGCGCGACGGATAAGGCGGGAAGCTGGAAGCGGAGGCAGGTTGCCGCGGCGCGGCGAGCCCGATCAATCGAACGGGTTCAGCAGCCGGACGCCAGTGCGAGCGAAATCGTCGACATTGCGGGTGACGACCGTCAGATCGTTGATCAGCGCGGTGGCCGCGATCAGTTTGTCGAGGGCGTGTGCCGGATCGGGCACGCGCAAATGGCCCCACATCTGGGTGGTCTCGATATCGACCGGCAGGATGTTCGACGCATAGCCGGACAGGATCGTCGCCATCCATGCCTCGAGCGCCGACGCCTGCGGATGATCGCCGCGATGACGGATCAGGTCGACGCCCCGCCGCAGTTCGCCCACCGTCACGACCGACAGGTAAAGCGGGCTCGCGTCGGCCTCGGCCTGCCTGAAGAACGCACGCACGCCGCGGTTGGTTCGCTTGCCCTTTCTAATCTCGCTGATGACGTTCGTATCAATCAAATAGGCTGGGCGCTTTGACGACTTTTCTTTTGATTTCAATTGGTTATGCGTACATTTTGGCGAAAAAACATGCGCCAGAGTGTGCAACTTGCTGCCATAAGAATCAAGCGGTTACCTGTATGTTCTGAACAGTAACGTCGGCTCCGCCGATTCGGTAGCGCTGCCATGTCGACGTCACGAATATTTGCGGCGTACTCTAGCCCCCAATTTTCGCCTGCGGCAAAATCTATGGTGATGCGTGCGCATGGGGGGACATCTTCCCAGAGCCGAGGCAGGTAGACCCGCATGATGCAGGTTGACCGCGGTGAACGAGTAGGCGCCGGCGGGCCCTGTGTGCATTGGCCAACCGACCATGGTTCATTCTAAAGTTGCGCGGCGATCCTGCACTAAAATCGAAAACAGAGATCGCAATGTTCGAGATGCGAACATTGCGATGCCTAGGTTGAATATTTACAACACATCACCATAATGGTGAAGTAAAGTTGGGTTAGCATGGCACGCGACACACTGCCTAGGTACCAGGAGCACTTTGCATCCGGCAATTTTTACTACCTGAACGAGGACGACCGTCGTACCTATAACGGCGTCGCTTGGCGAACGATGGAGAATCTGGGTTGGGGGGACGAGCACGTCATGACCCTGATTGCCGCGTTAGATGGCGAGGTGCATTGGCAAAAGGAAGTGCCGATGTGTAAGGTTTGTCATCCCAAAGGCACCGAATATGTCACCGCCGATCAGTATTTCATAATATGGGATGACGAGGAATGCACCTGGAAAGACGACGTTGAAGCTGGATGTGTGGCTTTGTCTCTAAAGCTAGCCATTGTGTTCGATGAAAACGGTGAGGCGGCAGGGTTGGTGACAATGCACCCCTCGGGAACGAAATGAAATACGGAAAAACGCGATTCCTCACGAGCACGAATACATGCAGTGTATGTGGTTCGAGCGAGTGGAAGGAAATAACTTATAGCGATACTGTTGAAACAAAGGGGCTCCATGTGAATGTGGAAAACCTTCACGCAAATTACTGCGAGCCGTGTCGCCACACCTGGATAACACCTGAGCAACGTCGCCATAACGACGAGCAAATCAAAGCAGCATTCATCACAACGCGTGACGAAATTCGCCAATCCGAAGGATTGCTCTCAACGTCGGACATTCAATACATTCGGCAACGCTTTGACATGAGTCAACGGGATGCCTCGTTTGTCTTCGGCGGCGGAATTAATTCCTTCAACAAGTACGAATCAGGCGAAGTGCTGCAAAGCCAAGCAATGGACAAATTGCTGCGCCTCACCAATGAATTTGGCACACGGGCAGTAGATTTTCTAAGAGTATGCAAAGGACTACCGATTTCTCGGCCGCAGGTCACATGCAATCTCGAAGACGTGGTTATTGAGTCAATTTACAGCATTGGCACAAACACCAAAGCAACAAATCGAGTGAGGCTAAGTGGCCGCACTCACGATGAGCGCAGTGCAGACTTCCTCTTCTCGTCGATGCCGAAAGAAAAATTCCAAGAACTAAATACTTTACCTGAGAAGTGCGATGGCGCGTAAGAAATCGAAGGCGAAACCCAGCATTCTCACGAATGAAGGTTTGATATTCGCAATCCTTGATGATTTGGGCCTAGAATTTAACCACCACGAAAAGATTGCAGGCGCCAAAGAAGCAGGTATATCCATGTTCAGCATACCCTTTACGTTGGAGGGGGAGCCTGACGATGAACTGTCATTCCTAGCTTACATTTTTTGCCATGAACACGCGGCAATATTGCGCCTGTATGCTGTACTTTACACCGTCCCTAACAACATAGATGCATCTCGCGTCACAAGAATCATCAACAGCATAAACGCTGATCATATGCTCGATGGATTTCTCGATTTCCCGGAGAAGCATCGGACGATTCGAATTCGCACGAACTTTCGCTCAGAGGCAGGCAGTCTTCCGGTAAAGCCAACTCAAGAGTACCTCTCCGAATTCTTTGACGTTTGCGCAAATACTCGGTTGATTTTAAAGACCGCCCTTGAGTCTGACAAAAGCTTCCCAGACGATGTAGCAGAGGGAAAATCTGCTCTAGTAAAGAAAATTGATTGGAAACCGTCTCCTCTTCTTTGACTCTCGTGCCATAGGTCCGTCGAGACTCGCGCTCCAGCTTCCGATATAGATCGGAAACGGTGGTCAGCGTAGGTGCGAGTGACATCGCGCTCCCCGCGACTATTGATCTTCTACAGCGGTAAGAGGCTTGTTGTCTGCCGGCTCTGCGGCCATGTCTTCGGCCGGATACAGCTGCAGCATCGCACGCGCTACCTCGACGTTCGACGTCATCAGCCATTCCTCCCAGTCGTCAGGCCGCAGGATCACGACCGACCGTTTCTCGTCGCCGGGCCGGTGCATGTGCTTCATGATCGGGTGCTCGTCGGCGTTGACGGTGATCATCGCCATCGTGTGCCGCTCGCCCCCGTCCGGGTACTGCAGCGTGCGCCAGATGCCGGCGACGCAGAGCGGCCGCCAACCGGCCAGGCCAATGCGATAGCGCACGTGCTTGCCCGTCTCCCAGTTCGGCTCGTAGATCCAGGCGGCCGGGATCAGGCATCGGCGCCCCGCGCGCCACGCCGGCGCATACAGCGGGGACTTGCCGAGGTTGTCGTCACGCACGTTCATCGTGCTGCGCATGACCGGTGGCTTGCGCCCCTGCTCCTTCGCCCTCTCGACATTTGCTTTTTGGAGCGCGCGCGGCCAGAAGCCGAAACCGGCGATCAGCGGCTTGAAGTCGCCGTCGACGCTTGCGACGATCGGCGCGTCATAGTCCTGGTAGATCTCAGGCTTCCACGGCGTCCATCGGTACAGGTCTCTGAAGCTGTCGATTTTGAGCTCGCTCAAGCCGGGATCCTCGCCGGGCGCCACGTAGTTGGTGCACATTGCCGTCCCCTATTTTGATTCTTGACAGGGACCATCTTACTGCGCGATAACCTGTATATCCATACAGTATTCGCATCATGCCGCACCGAGACCTTCCGTTCTTCAACTGCCCGACCACGCAGGAGCTGCGTGCGATGTGGCGCCGCTACCCGGAGGGGCATGAGGTGCGCACGCTCATCCTCGAGATCATCCGCGCGCGGCAGCAATTCACGGCGGCTGAAAGCCTGCGAAAGTCTGTCCAGTCCGTCTGGAACGAAGAGACCGGCGGCAGCCATCTGGTCGCCCTGCATCAGCTGCGGCTGCTCCTACAGGGCGAGGTGCATCGATACGATTGCTAAGCCGTTCAGTGGACCGCCGCAGTCAGCGCGTCGTAGTCGCGCTCGCACTGCTGGCCGGCGATGCGGGCACGATCAGCGTACTCTGCCAGATCGCCCGCGCGCTGGTCAGCGCGGCCGAGCACGTCGGCAAGCAAATCGAGGGCGTCGCCGGCTGCCGGGCTTCCGGTGGTAGCGGCGGGATGGCGGGCGGCGGCGACGAGCTGATCGACGCGCTGCTGCAGGCTGCCAGCGGCAGCGCGAGCAGCAAAAGCATCCGCGAGCGCGGCCGTTCGTTGTTGGTTCGCATCTTTCGCAATCTCCGATTGAGCCGCGGTGCGGCGTTGTTCCTCGGTGCGCGCCGCAGCGACTGCCTTCGCTTGGGCTCGCGCCGCATCAGCGCGCATGGCCGAGATCTCGGCCGCACTGACCAGATGGACCGAATAGGCGCCGACCGCGGCGCCGAGCAGCGCGGCCACCAGGTACGGCCATGCAGATTTCAGGAAGATCATTTCGCCTCCTTCGAGTGCAGCTGCTTCAGCTCGTCCGGCGAGTACACGAACCCCGGCAGCAGGAACGCCTGCACGCTCCAGACCGGGTCACTTTCCTCGTGGCGACCGTGGTCCTTGCCTCGGTGGTGCAACTCGCACAGCAGCAGCTGGTTGTAGGTCGAGTCGACGAACGCCTCCGGCCGCGCCGGATCGAACGCCTCCCAGTCGAATCCCTGCGTCAGCTTGATCACGTCCCAGACGGGGTGCTGGCGCGGGATCGGCACGACGCGTTGCAGCTTGTGGCTGAACATCGAGTCGACCTGGTTCAGCGCGACGCCGCGGATCCACTTCCAGTCGATCGCGTGCGAAAACGCCCATTCGAAGAACCGGTGATGCGACTCGACCACCTGGTCGTCGCCGCAGACGGCGCAGACGTAGCCGCCGGCCGCCTTCATCTCGCGCTTGCTCGCGCGGAACGTCGGCGACTCGGTGCGCGGCTCGTGATCCGGGTAGAAGACGTCTTCGGCAAGCGTGCGCCGCGTCTCGTGAGTTTTCGTGGTCGTCATAGGTCGCACTCGCACAGTGCGCGCTCTTCCGCGCGGCGTTTCACCAGACCGGGCAGCACGCGTCCGGCGGCGGTCACCCATTGCGGGCGGCCGTTGTCCGCCTCGTTCATCGCGCGGCACGCGCCCTTCCAGTCGCCGGAGTTGAACCGCTTCGCCGTCGCGCTGCCGCAGTACGCGCCCGCGCCAACGTTGTAGGCAAAGCTCACGGCGGCCGCGAGCTGGTACGTGTGCCCCTTCAGCACCGGCGTGCACCTCAGCACCGGCTCGGCATGCTCGATCAGCCGTTGCTCGAGGCGCGCGCGGCACTCGTCAGGCGTGAAGCGTTGGCCGGCGTGCACGTCCTTCGTGTCGCCGTTGCAGGCCGTGATGATCCCGATCGGGTCCGGACGCGCGACGAGCTCCAGCCCCTCGAACTTCGGGACCATGGAAAAAAGAAGGGCTGCCGCAGCAGCCCCCACAACACCAGCGAGTGTCTTCTTCGGTGCGTTAGCCATCGAGCAATGCCCTCTTACCCTTGTTTTTGACCAGGTAGTACGCCTGCAGCCCGATGTACGCGATCGTCGCGACGGCTACCCACCAGTTGATGTCGTGGCTGGTCAGCCACAGCCAGAAATTGCTGCCCACCGCCGGCGCCACCTTCGCAGCGCTCGTCGCGAGTTCGCTCTTCATTGATTCCCCGAAATGAAAAAGCCGCCCGAAGGCGATATGTCACCGCCAAATGGCGGACGCTAAGGCCCAAGGGCCATTCAGAAACATTGCGTCGACAAACGCAGTTCTACTTGTGAATGACGTTCGGCAACGCATGCCGAGAGGCAGGAAGGCAAGCGCGAAGCGCTTGAACTTGAATGCTGCCTGTTGAGCGAGATCTCGCCGGGATCGCGTTCGCCCACTCCAGGCCGATTCGCAATCGATTAGAATGCCGATGCCGCATCGAAAAACAACGCCCGCACATGAAATCCGAGAACGAAATTCTTGTAGAGCATCTTTACAAAAGCATCCTGAGTCGCGAGGGCGACCAGGGTGGCGTCATGTCAGCGACTAACGCACTTGATGTGACAAATAATAGGGATGCCACGATTATCGATCTAATAAATGGCTTCCTTTCTAGCGAAGAGTATTTCGCGCGCATGAGAGAGCATCCGGAGATCGTGAAACGAGCAACCGGCCATGGCGAAAAGAAGACGATAAATGGCATGCCGGTGAGGCATATCGTTTCTCTTGGGACGCATTGCCTGACAAGCTCTCTGTTGCGAAATTTTGGATTGCGACGCTATTCGCTTCCTTTCGACTGGACTTTTTCATCTCCGCAGGCAATGCTTCACTGCTTCCGGGATGATTTGCAAACATTTCTCGATCCCGTTCACTACAGGACTGTGACGAGAAAACGTGAAACTACCGACGCGGGAGCAGATCACGTTTTCTATTTGAAAAAATACGGCATCATAGAGATGTTCGCTCATCGCGATCCATCGACGGAATCGGATTACGCGGAATTGCTGAAAACGACAGAGCGCTTCAGGCGCCTGCTCGCGTCCAAGGAAGCAAAGCTCTTCGTGATGATCGACCGGCCACGTAGGAGGCCTCTATGGATATTTCGCTCGCTGTCGAGAGAAATCAATCGAATGACGCAAAACAGCGCATTCGTCTATATCCAATTGAGAAACCCGACCATGATGTGCGGGGTTAGATCCATCAGGGTTTTAAAGAAAATCAGAAATCACACTGCATATGAATTTACGCCATCATCGAGCGAACTTGGCATTAAGTTCGACGACCCGATCGACAATTTATCAATAATCGGGCTAGTGCAGCAGTATGAAATTGATCTGTCTAACGACGCCCCGTGATTTTCAAAAGGTACTAGACTGAGTCCGGCACCGGCAATCCGGAATGTGCGCCTCCGGCGCTGCTATAAAACACTGACCAGCGCTCATCGGATGTATCGACGGTCCCGAGATGTTCATAGACTTCAGGGTCTTGAGGGGCCAAGAAATATGCAATGATTTTGGATTCAGTCGAATCAGAAAATTGAACATTGAGCATCGCCATATTTTTCCTTAGATGCTGTATGAAGACATAAAGACCGCTGCCGATGAGAACGTGCCGGAAGCGGCGCTTGCCGACCAATAGATTGTCTGGGGTGTGAGAACGGCCAGGTTACTGAACGCGGATCCCGCCAGGAGACCGCCGGCAGACGTGCCGCTGCAGGAGGTCGATTGCTGCCCAACAGAAGACGCTCTCGAAGCAATGGCGATTGTCGAATTGCTGGAGTTAGTGGTCGCAATGTTCATCAGCCCCCCAACACTCCTAGCATTCGGTGGCGCGAACGGCGAAATGTTCATCGCGGTGAGCGTCGGAATTGGCGACAACGTGCTCGCTATCGATGCATATGGCAGCGAGATGAGCCGGTCCGTTTGATCGCCGACCACGAACTGGCTGCTCGAGTTCGTCGGCCAGACCGAAACCAGTGCCGACGCCGTGTATCCCGAGGGCATGTTCGCGCCGCTGTACACGTTGGTCTGAACTGCCGACGTCGCATTCTTCGCGAGCAGCGCCATCCCATTGTCAGGGTACGTTATCGGATCACTCGCGTGTTGCGCCGCCTTCGTTGGACTGTAGATCGCGTAGAGCGCTACATAACCAGACGCCGGCGCGCTTCCGGTATCCATGCCACCCGCACCCGTCGCCGCGAGGTTGATCGTCTTGCTGAACGGACCCAGCACGTACTTCTTGCCGCCCGGCGCGGTCCCCACAACGATCTCGTCCGCGGTCAGCGTAGCGTTAGCGCTCGCTGCGCCCACGCTCATCACGAGATTACGCGACTGCCCGATCACGGCTGCCGACTGTGCCTGCACGGCCGTTTTCAGGTTAGCGAGAAGCGTCGCGATCGTACCGTCATCGATCGCGTCCTGTCCGGTTAGATCGACAATGAACTGGGCGAGCACGGCCGCCATGATCGAACTTTGACGCCATACCTTGTTCAGTTGCTGCGACTGCGCGGTGCCGCTTACGAATCCCGTCAGAAGCGCCGCCAGCGCCTCGTAATCTGCCTGCGCGATTACGTTCGCGCCGCCGGCAGTGGCGAACGGCTTGAAGTTGTTGTTTGCCATCAATGCTCCGAGCAATAAAAAAGCCGCCCGAAGGCGGCTTATCGCGTGAAAGGTGTTACGTGGCTCAGATTGGCGTACCCCATGCGCCCGTATCGAAGCCGGCAATGTATTGGTTGTTCACGTCGAAGCCGAACAACGGTTCGTTGTCGACGCTTGTCACGAGCGTGTAATTGACTCGCACGCCCTCTGGCTTCAGGGGTATGTACCCGCCGGATAGAAGAGCAAGAAAGACCGCCGACGGCACCTTCCCCGCGATCCCGATCGTCATCGACATGTCCTGGTGGTCTTCAATGAAGACGTGCGTGTCCGCGTCGAAGATGCTGTTCAGGATCGCTGCGCTCGATTCAAGTGTGCCGTCCCAATGATTCGCGCCAATCTTCGCGCGGATGACGAGCCGGTACGTGTCGTCATCGAGGACCGTAAGGCCCGTGTCCGGATCGAACGGCCCCTTCCAGATGCCTTGATCGAAGCCAAGGCCAGCAAGGTCGAAAGAGAAGTAGATCCCAGTCAGCGGCGTGCGAATCTTCCGCGACGCACCGACCCAAAGCCCGACGTCGTCCAGCTGCACGCCGACCGCGTTATCCAGGTCGAACTTGCCCGGCATGCTCTGTAGCACGTTCGTCTGGTCGACAAGAGGCTGCACGAGCGCGCCGAGCACCGCAGAAAACCGAGGCAGATTGCGGTGCTCGGACGTGATCAGCGCGGTGTAATCGGTCAGGTCAGCCATCAGGTCACCACCAGAGTCACATTCGCCGGCGTGCACGACGCCGCTTCGTTGAAAAGCAGTGCAACGTCCGGCGCGCCGGCGCCGCGCGGCCCGCTCAGTGTCAGACCGGACAGCTTGAACGTGACGCCGCCACCGACGCTGTTTGCCGCGGTGAGCGCATCACCCCACTCCACGCTGCCGGACAGACCGCCGCCGATCTGCACGCCGTTGATGTAGTCCGACACGGCCTGCTGAATCTGCTGACCCGTCTGGCTGGTATAGCCGGCCAGCGCCTTGATCGTCACGGTGGCAGCAGTCGGCGCGGACGCCGGCCGGAAGAACCGGATAGTGATCGGCCGCCCGTAGATGTCCGTGACGACGATCGCCGTGCTGCCATATGTACCGGAGCCCGGCGTCTTCTTCGCTGCGATCGCATTCGCGATTGCCGTCGCGTCGCCGCCCTCGACCACGAGCGAAATCGAGTGCGAGGGAATGCCGTTGGTGTCGGTCGCGCTGGTGTCGTTCTCGTAGGCGACGTACCGCGTAACGCCCGGGACGTTCGCCACCGCACCGATGATGCCGTCGAGCACGGTGAGCGACGGCAGTGCCGTCGACACCGTCTGGCGCTGGCGCAGCGCCGGGTCTTTTTCGACAGGCGCGCCCTCGGCCGCGTCAGCCGGGTTCGTCACCGACTGCCAGCCTCGCGCCGGCGTCGCGATCTGGTTGATCGTGCCGGCGCGCGCGGACACGTCGCCGATCGCCGCACACGTGGCCGTGACCGTGATCGTGCCGCTCGGCGGGATCGTGACGGTGGCTGGCAGCATCCATAGCACGCCGTTGCTGTCCTTCGCCGCGCCGTTCGTAATTGTCGCGCCCGCCTGGCCGACCAGCACCAGGTCAGCGCTCGAGTATGACGCGCTTTTCTTCGTGATGCCGTTGATCTTGACGTTGCTTGCCAGCGCATCGCCCTGCGCAGTCGCGGGGGAGAACGATCGGTAAATCGCGATCGCGACCGAATTGACGTCGCTGATCGCCTTCGCGAATACGCCGAGCAGCTGGCCGTCTTGACTGTCCGGCTCCAGGTACGTGTCGGCGCCATAAATCGATCGGTACTTGTCCTGCAGAGACGCGAACACGTCCGCGTAAGTCGGCGCGCTGATGCCGTTCGCGTCGATGATGGGTGCGAGGGTCGTGAGAGTCACAATGTCGCCTGTACGGTGGTGGTGCCGTAGATGGTGTTGATCGTCGCGGTGACGGTCAGCACACGCGTCTCCGGGTCAGCCGAGCTCGAGTAGCTCGTCAGCTCGATCACGCCCTGCGTCCCGAGGATGCATGTCCGGATCGCGGCGTCGTACTTGCCGCTCGTGTACTTCCCGAGCACGTCGGTTGCCCACGGCATGCCGGCCGTCGTGTCGAGGAACCATTCACCGCGCAGCAGTCGCAGGCGCGTGAGCACGGCCTGCGTGACCGCCTCGGGCGTGTTCACGAGGAAATCGGCCGCGCTCCCGCCGAAGACGTAGTCGCCGTCGCCGGCGAGTTTTCGGTATCGCATAGGAATCTCAGTTGACCTGGCCGGTGTTGCCACCGCTGCCGTTCGGGTGCGTGTGCGTATCGTCGACGCGCTTGCCGTTCGCGGTGATCTGGCCGATCACGTTCAGGATGCCGTTGAACACTGCCGCGGCGCCGCTCGCCGCGCTGCCGACCATGCCACCGACGAACGTCAGTAGGCCAGTAATCGTCACTGCAGCCGAGAACGTCGACAGCGGCGCGACGACGTCGAAGCCGCCCGGCGCGACGATCTTGACCTTCTGCAGCGTCGGGTTGAGGTCGATGTACGTCGCGCCGTCGTCGCTGCGTAGCTGCGTTGAATTGCCGCTCACACCGGACAGCGCCCGCGGCCGCGATCGGAAACCGAGCAGCGCGAAGCCGTCCGATAGGTCGTGCATGCGGAGCTCAGCTTGCTCCTGCACGCCGCCCGACTGCCACCAAGCGTCGATACAGCGCGAGGAAAACACGACGAGGCACTCGTCGCCCGGCGCCACCGGAAACGTCAACGTACAATTTCCGCCGGCGGGGAACTGAACCGGACAGTCCACCAGCAGCGGCAGCGCGACGCTCTGGATCGTACCGTCGATGCCGCGCACCTGCGCCTTGATGGCTGGCTGCACGCTGCACGTCGGCGGCCGATCGGCGGCGCTTTCGAACGACTGGATGATGCCGGGCAACGCTGTCCAGATGCCCGCGCGCACGCCGTCGAACGCTTCACGCAGGGCGACCTCCGGGTCGCCTACCCTTTCACGTCGATCCATGGGATGAAAATGAAAAAACTGCTGTTGACCGCCGCGCTGCTCGCGCCGCTCGCCGCCGTCGCGGACGACGCCTACGTCTACCCGTTCGCCGGCATGAAGGTCGGCGTGACCGTCGAGAACGAATTCCCGACCATCCTGTACACGACGAAGAAGTGCGACCTGCCGCTCACGAACGCGAAGAACATGCGGCGCTACGAGTCCTATCGCGGCGTGTGGGACATCGGCTGCTGGGGTGAGACGATCGACGGCAACGCCGTGATCATCGTGCCCACGATGCCGACGAAGTCGATGCCGCTCAACGTGCTCGCGCGCGCAGACGTGAAGCGCAACGGCGAAAACACGATGATGACCATCAAGGCGCTGCCGACGTACGGCCGCTAGCCGTACTTCTTGATCACGCCGGCGGACGGCACTGCCGCCTTGTCCTTAAACGAGTCGGGCAGCACGGTGACGTCGGCCGCAAGACAGATCACGCTCGTGTACCACTCCTCGCCGCGCGTGTCGCCGCTGACTTCGGCGAACATCACGTAGTAGAAGCCGTCGTCCTGGAGCTTCGCCTGCATCTCGATACGTTCGTTCTCGGCCTGCTGGCCGACGTTCAGGCTGTACTCGTACTGCTGAATACTTGCGTTGTTCAGCCAGATCAGTCGGCCGATCTTCACGCTCGGGTTCACCAGCATCTTCACCTCGATGCCGTTCGCAGTCTGCTGCGGCAGTCCGACCATGCCCGTCTCCGACGTGATCTCCGGGATGTCGCCCGGCATGTATGCGGTTTCGGGCACCAGCACGACCTTACCGTCCTGGATGCTCCAGACCGTCTGCGTAGTTTTCGCGATCCCTCGAAGGAAGTCGCGCGCCATCCCGAACATGACCTTGCCGCGCGGCAGCGGGTTCGACGTTACCTGCGGCATGTATCCGAGCGACACACCGTACGGATTCATGGCCGCCGTTGCAACCGACACATGATCCGTCGCGACCGAGCCGGCCGCGAGCGTCGAATTCACCACGGCGAAGTTGTACGCGGAGTCGCCATCCGCCGCGGTGATGTCGAGGAACGTGTCGGTCTGGCTCTCGCGCCCGCGTCGCACCTGCTTGATCTGGCCGTCGAAGATGATCCCGTAGTTGCCCTCGTAGCCGGCCTGCAGCACGACGCGCGTGAACTCCTTCTGCGCGCGCCGTGCCGTCGTCGCGGACACGTTGTAGACCCGGATCCGTGCCGAGTTCGGCGTCTGCAGGTCGCCACGCTGCACGCGAAACACGATCCGGAGTTCGGACAGGTCGAGCGCCTCGCCACTGTCGAAGCCGATGATCAGCGATACCTTTCGGCCGAACTGCTGAACGGTCATCGCAAAATCCAATAAAAAACCCCGCCGAAGCGGGGTTCGTAAATGACTCTGGTATGTTTACGGGTTCCTACACCTGAAAAACAACCGGAGCGAATATGAGTTCGTCCAATGATAAACCCGTGGTGCCAAGCCCGCAGCCCGTCTATCGCGGGCCGACGAAAGACGGGTTCAACAAGGGTACCCCTAGCCAACGACCCACCACGCCACCGCAGCAAAAACGATAAACACAATAGGGCTGGCTGCGGCCGCGAGCCGCAGCCGATTCAACGACTTCACAACCTTCGCGTTACTACTTGCGGCCAAGTCGATTCGCTTCTGAAGATCATTCACCTCGGCTTCTTTAAGATCCTCAAGTGAATACTTCGGCTGATAAATATTGCGCGGCTCGTTGTAGATGGATGGCAACTCCCGGAACATCAGACATCTCCATACTAGGAGAAGGCTCAGGATCAAAAACCAGCCGGTGAAAGCCATTGTCCCCACTGAAAGCCAATTCACGCTATTTTGCTCGAGCGCCTTCGCCCCGTATGCCAATCCGCCGCCGAGAGCTGCAAGGAATACCGTCAACGTTGTGGCCGCATCTTTCGCGATCACATCAGCACACGCATGATGCGTTTTCAGATTTTCGATAGCCGATTTTTCGACCCAGTCCAGCAAATCGCTCATTTCGACCTCTTCATCAATCGGTCACCCAATATACCTTACTACCGACACCCAAATCATCGAACGTCGGCACGTCGTCCGGATCTTCCGCGCCCTGCACCCACAGACGCCCCTGGAAGCCCAGATGCTTGTACTGGCCGAGCAGGTCAATGCCGGGAACCAGCGGAATTCCGGACACCAATGGGTTGTCCGATGCATCGGCAATGTCGACTACCCACCCCGCGCCGCCAGCCTTCCGATACTGAACCGTCAGGCGATAGTCGGTACCGCTCAGCGTCACGGTGAATCGCTCGGGCCGCGGAGAAAATGGAATCTCGAAGAAGCTCGGCATCACATACTCCCCGGCGGTACCGCGCCGCCCGGTGCGGGCGTGGCCGGCACGGCTGCCTTCGTGCCGCCACTGCCGGTCTCGACCGTCGACGCAGGGTCGGCCTGATCCTCACGCGGCGGCAGCTTCGTCACCTGCGTCTGCACGATCCTGATCTGCTTGAGCGTCGCCGTCAGGATCAGCGCGCTTGACGTCTTTGCGTCGGTCGTGAGCCGGAGCCCCTGCAGAAGCATGTTCTCGTAGAAGCGGCGGCTCGTCGTGACGTCGAACGGCGTGCGCGCCTGCTGCAACGCGAGCAACTGTGAGTAGATCGCGTTCACGTACTGCGCCGACGGCAGACCGCCGCCGTCGAAGTTAGCCTCCGCGGCCCCGAGCAGCGCTTCGTAGTCGGCGTTGCTCCAGCCGCATCGCATCGAGAGATCCGGCTGGCGCTTGAACGCGTGATCGGTGATCTGCGCCCCTTGTTCGACCGGGTGCTCAGTAATCGTCAGCTCGTCGTTGTACACCTCCTCGATCGCGACCTGCACCGTAATGCTGCCGATCTTCTTCGGCGAGATCATGATCATGTCGAGGATCATGCGATCACCCCCTGCAGATTGCGCACCATGTCAGCGTTCACCGCGCGCTGCTCGCGCTCGACCGCGCGGCCGGCCGCCGACGGATCGCCCGCGCCGCTCACGTGGATCTGCGTGGACTGATGCAGTTCGACCTTCGCCGCGCCGCCGCGCGCCGCTGACTGCGCGGTCAGCGCGGCGGCCGGCTGATATGTCGCGCGCGTGTTGCGCAGCGCGGCCTCCATCTCGGCGGCCGTGATGCTCGCTCGGTTGTTGCCCTTGCCGGCGTAGTAGCTGCGGCCCGTGTCCGGGTCAGCCACGCTCGCCCACTCGCGCGACGCCGCGCGCAGCGCGCCGCGCAGATCGTCGCTACGCCCCTCGACGTAGTCGGCGATCGCGCGCCGCTTGTTCCGCACCAGGTACTGCTCGAAGATGCGGTCCTGCAGCTTCCGATCGAACATCTCGCCGCCATTCAGCTTCAACCCTCGCGCGGCCTCGGCCAGCGTGTTACCGATGATCTGGTAGCGGCCGGCCGCGTTGAATTGCCCGGCGCGCTGCGCCGCCATGACCTGCGCCAGCGTCATGCCCTCGAGGTTTTCGGTGCCGGCGCGGTAGCCGCCCCGCGCGCCACGGTTCACGCTGTTGTAGTCGCCCTCGCCACGCGCGATGAGGCGACCGAAAGCAGTATCAGCGAGGCGAGACATCGCGCCGGCCAGGCCACCTGACTCGGCGGGCGCTGGAGCCGCGGCGGGTGCCGCGCCGCGCGGCGGCGTCAGCTTCGCGCCGCCGCCATCCTTGACGCTGTCGATTTCGTCTTGCGTGTACCCGCCCGTCGCGCCGAGCCCGCGCCGGTCCTTTCCGGTCAGCACGTCCCAGATAGAGCGGAACCGGCCACCGGACGCCTTCGAGATCCAACCGTCGACCGAGTCGCGCAGCGCGTCCCCAATCTTCCAGCCGGCGAATGCGGCGCCAGCAATCGCTGATAGGCGCCCCAACAGCGCGATCAGTCCGCCCACGTTCCCGATCAGCCCCGAAACGACTGTTGCCGTCCCGGTGCCCGCCGCTCCCATCGCGCGGAGCGCCGCGGCCGCCTTCCAGATCCCACGTGCGATCCGGAACACGCCGAGTGCCTTCAACGCCACGCCGAGCAGCAGGATCTTCGTCGACCAGCCGTTCGTCGAGTGGTCGAGTTCGATGAACAGATCTACCAACTTCCCGAGTGGCGGCCCCGCGGCTTCTGCCACTTTCAGGAACGCGCTCGCGATGTCGGCGATTCTGTTCGCGATCTCGTCAGCGTGATCATCCATCCAGTGCTGGAACCGATCGAGGCTGGGGCCCACCTTCTGCAGCATCGCGCCCTCGATGCGGATGCCGAGATTCTCGAACGTCGTGCCCAGCCCACGGAGCTGGGTCATGAATTTGTGCGAGTCGTCGGCAGCCTTGTCGAGGCCGGTGGTCTGCGACATCTCGCGGTACTGCTTCAGGAACTTCTCGAAGTCCCCGTTGCGCATCGCGAGCAGCAGGTTCTCGTCGATGCCGAGAATGTTCCCGTACTGGCTTGCGAGCCACGTCGGCTTGCTCGCCAGCGACTTGCCGAGGTCCGACACGATGTCGACCGTGTCGCGCAGCTCGCCGTTCGCGTTGCGCGTCTGCACGCCCAGCGTCGCGAGATAGCCCTCGCCTGCCGGGTTGTTGCGCAGGAAGCGCGCGAGGTTCTCGATCGTGCCGGTCGCCGCCTCGGCCGAGACGCCCATGTTCCGCGCGGCGAACTCGAAGCCGCGCAGGTTGGATGCCGACGCGCCGGTGCGCTGCGACACGAAGTACAGGCGTTCGAGCTTCGACGCGAATGCCGCGACGCCGGCGCTCACCGTAAGCGCGGCGCCGGACACCGTGGCGATCAGTTGCTTGACGCCCTTCGTCGTGCCTTCGACGCCTTCCTTGAAGTTCTTCAGGCCCTTCTCGTCGACCTTGAAGCCGAGCGCGACCAGAAACTCGCGGATGACGACGGAATCAGCCATTTTCTCTTTCCATCTTGCGGCGGAACGCCGCTTCGTTGTCTGCCTGGACGGCGATCGCGTCGTTCAGCAACGCGACGTCGTGAAGCCCGAGCGTTCCATCCAACAGCGACTCGTACTTGCACCAACCGCGCGTTACCGGCTGTAGTACCCAGTCCTCACCGCCGGGCAGCGTGCGGATCCAGCCTACGTCGCCGCCGGGCTGCTCGCTTGGCTGGTAAGCAGCCCGCTGATAAAAGGGCCGAGGTTCGCCACCACGACGCGCACGACGAGCGGCAGCATCACGTCGATGCCGATGTCGTCGAACATCGAGGTCTTGTGCGCGGCGGACCAGATCTTCGCCCAGCTCTGCCCCTGCCAGCGCTCGACCACCGACAGGCACGTGCCGAAGACGTATTCAGCATCCTCGTCCTTCAGGCCGGCCAGCGCGTCGGCGAACGGTTGCAGCACCGGCGCGATCGCGTCCACCATCGACAACAGCTCGCGCGATCGCTCGGCCGCGGGCGCCCCCAGCTCGGCGGTCGGCGCTTCCCCGTCTTCCGCCAGCGCCGCAAGCGCGGCATTCGCGCGCGCCTGCTCGCGCGCAACATCGGCATGCTCGAGCTCGGCGTAGAACTTCATCAGCACCGGGATCATCGGCGGAATGATCGGCGCGATGCGCCGCGACACGTGGAACTGCTGCATCGCGCTCAGCTTGCCGATCGCGTATCGCACGCCGTTGAGTTGGATTTCAGTCGTCATGGTCAGTACGTCCCGAGAATGCCGTCGATCTTGATCGAGTCGAAGACCCATTCGACGATATCGCCGTCCTTCGCATACTTCAGGTCCGGCGCCTTCTTGAACGCGCAACTGCGCGCGGTCGTCACGTCGCCGGCAGCAGTCTGACGGATCTCGATGAGGTTCTTGCCCCACAGGCGGCTGTCGAGCGACTGAGCGCTGTAGAGAGCCATCAACTTCGCGTTGATCGGTGCCGTCTTCAGGTAGCGCAGCGTGACTTGCCCCGACTTGTCGGCGTGCAGACTGTGCATGCCCTCGCCGTCTGAGCCGACCGTCATCGTGTTCTTATCGCCTGCGCGTACGATCGTGATGCCTTCTTCCGCGGTCGCTTCTCCGTAGCCGAGCGAGAACGCACCGCCCGGGCCGACGATCGTCGCCGCGACGTCCTGAAAGCTGTAAGTCGTCATGTTGAGATGCCCCTGTTACCGATTGACCGTGACCAGCACGTCGACGCTGTGAATCGCCCCCGCTTCCTTCGCAGCGATCTGAAACGGCACTGCCTTCCGTGCCTCGCGATCCGCCTGCGACTGCGTTGCGATCGGCGGCACGTAGATGTAGTAGCCCGTCGCGAGCGTGTCGCCCTTCGAGATCGCCCCGAAGCCATCGGAATTCCAGACACCCGGCGCCAGATACCCATTGGTCACTGCAGCTTCGCAACCTGTCGCGAGCACTGCCGCCAGGCGCGCGTTGCCGGGATCCGTTTGGGGGATCTTCGTCGGGCTTTGATAGAGATCGTTGTACAGATCCGTCTGCAGACGATTACGGAACCAGATCGCGTTGTAGACCGAGTCAGCATAGATGCCGCTCGGTGTCACGCCGTACTGAATGATCGACGTGTCGTTGCTGTAGTTCACGAACACGTTGCAGTTCTTCGCCTGCAGCGCGTTCGCTTGCGAGGTGCCCAGATCTTCGGCAGCGACGCTCGGCTCCTGCTTGAACATCAGCGTGATCGTCGTGTTGTTGCCGTCGAAGTTCACCGTCAGCAGACGGCCGAGCAGCGACGACACCGCGTACGACGTCGAGCTCGAATACTGCAGGATCGTGTACTTCAGCTTCAGCGCCTTCAGCTTGCTCGCGATGTCCGTCGACACCGTCGAGTCGAGCACCTGGGGATTCTGCGTCGTGATCCCGTAGATGTGCGCCTGGTCAGCCTCGATCAAGTTCGCGACCGCGATGTGCTGATCGTCGGTGATCGACGCGTCTGCGAAGTCGAGGCCGAGGAACTTGTTCGAGAAGCGATCGAGGAACAGCGCGGCGGCGTCGACCGGTTGCTCGGGCGCGATGCCGTCCGCAGGTACGCCGGCGAGGCTGCTCGTCAGACCGAGCATCGCCGAGATGTCGGTACCACTGCCCGGCGGCGTCGCATAGCCGACCTTCGAATTCGTGCCGGTTGTGTTCGACGTCACGACGAACTGCGAACCAGTCCAGGCGATGGTCGCGCCGGTCAGCTTCGCGTTGATCATGGTGGCGACGCCGTTGAGGTTCGTCTGGGCCGAGAAGTCGAGGCCCGTCACGGCCTTCGCTGCGCCGTCGATCGTGATGCTGAATGCGCCGGTCGTGACCGCTTTCCACAGCGCGATGTCCTGCTGTGCGGCCGACAGCACGCCGCCACGCAGCGACCCGGCCGTCGCCGTCTTCGCCCAGCGGCCGATCAACAGTTCCTTCGGCTGCGGCACCTGGTTGAAATACAGCGCAGCGGCGTAGTACTCCGGCGTGTTCGTGCCGAAATCAGGCGTCACCTCATCGATGCCGCCATACGAGCGCGCGCGCTCGTTGGTGTCGATGATGGCCGACGGGCCGAGAATCAGCCCAGTGTTCAAATTCGCGCCCTGCGCCGCGAGCGCCGCGAGGTTGATCGTCACGTTGATCAGACGCGATACCGGCAATCCGTTGGACATGCTGGTCCCCTACGAGTGGATGTTCGAAACGCCAGCCACCGGCGTCGACGAGTCGGTTGTCGTCTCCACGGTGGCCGATTTGAGGTTGAGGACCGCGTAGGTCCGGGTGATCTTGCGACGCAGCGTCACGGTCATGTCGTAACGCCGCACCCATTGCTGGTTGACCAGATCAGGCGCCGGCCGGATGGAGCTGACGCCGACGAACGCCATGTGCCGCAGCTGGAGTTGCTCGCGGTTTTGCGGGATCGCGAGGCCGTCCGCGAGCCGTTGCGCATACCCCTTCGCGCTCGGCCCGTAGAACGTGCACATCACGTCAATCCCTTGATGCCGGATGTAGGTGTCATGGCCCTCGCCCGTGCCGTCGTGCTGAATTGCCGGGCTGGCGTCCGGCTCCTGCTCCTGCGCGCCGAATGCGCACCAGTTCACGCTCGGCTCAGGCTGCTTCGGTACGGTCGGCTGCCAGCGCGGCCGCACAAGGTCGGGCGACAGCGCAGTGATGCCCGCGATGAGGTCGTGGACCAGATCGTCGAGAACATCGTCCTCGGCCGGCGGCGCATCGACGGCTGGCGCGATGTATCCGCCGGTCGAGCTGTCGTTCATGGGTTCATCCCGAAAGAGGTTTCAGATCGCACGTCGCGCAGACGAAGCCGCGGCCGAAGTGCGAGTAGTCGTTCACGTTGACGACGGTGTAGGTACGGTCCGCCCATACGACTTCGTCGGCGTCGCTGCCGGCGCTGCCGTCCATCAGCCGAAACATCGTGTGCAGCGTGATTGAGCCGACGATCCGGCTGCCGTCCGCGTTGCGGTGCAGAATGTCGCCCTTGTCGCTGGTCACGACGGCTGCGAACGACGTTGACGCGACGCTGTTCTGCGCGCGACCGCGCTCGTCGACCGTCTGCGACATGCGATTACAAACCAGCCCCGTATCCATGAAATCCGGATCGAGTAACACCTCGGTGACGTCGAGAAAGGCCACGGTCAGGCTCCTTGTTCGCTCAAGCCGACGCTCACGGGTTCAACACCTCTACCGTGTAGCTTTCGAGCGTGATGGTCTCGCCAGCATTCACCAGGGTGGCGGTGATGGCGATGGTCTGATCCTGTGTCGTATCGACTGCAGCGGTAACGGGCGAAGCACCAGACGAGCTGTACTGGTTCGCGGCCGCAGCAGCGAATCCAACCTGCGAATTCGTCACCCCGCGATTGCGGATGATGGTTTGCGCCTGGTTGCTCAACGTCGTGGTTTGCGGCTGGTTGAGGAACGTCGCGCCGCCGAAGGTGAGCTTCAGAACCTTCGCATTGGCACTGTTCGTGTAACTCCACATCGTCGTGATGCGGAGCGCCCCATTCGCATTGATCGAATTCGCCGGCACGACAATCGACGCGAGCGTGGTTTCGACGGTCGATCCAGTGATCGACGCCGCGACCGACGACTGCGCAAGCAGTCCCGTCGGTTTCACTGCACCACCACCGGCACCGGGTCCAGTCTGCGGGTAACCGCAGAGAGAAAGGAGAACCTTGAACGCACCGATGTTCATTGCTTTACCCACGCAGTTTCAGCAGTCAACAGGCCGTTCTCGTAGCTATACGTCTTCGTCCACGAGGACGTGCCATACGTCGCTGTGTCGGTCGCGATCGTGCCGTCGGCGTTCCAGGTGTACACGTGCGCCAGCGAATCCGAGTCCAGCCATGTGCCGCCGGTCGGGTCGTAGATGGTCGACATGGAAATTCCAAAGAAAAGGGCCGCACGCGGCGGCCCTAGATGTTCGGGGTGAGGATCACTTCTTCCTGCGGACCACGTACGTGATCGAGTTGCGGTACTGGCCCGTGTCGACCAGCGTGTTCTCGCGCGTGACACCGCGGCGCCGGCGCGCGGCAAGCGTCGAATCAGCGAGTTTTGGCTGAATGTTGCTGTTGACCTTCGCGCGCACGGAGTTCTGCGCGACCAGGCCAGCACGATTCAGGCTGCGGTCGACCTTCTCGAGGTCGCCGTCGAGCGCCGCCTCGACGCCCTTCTGCAGATGCGGCTCGAACTTCGGTCGCGCGTCCTGCACGCCGGGCACCAGATGCGGACGCTCGGGAATGTTGTTCGCGGGAGAGCCGTGCTCGAGGATGTAGCCGATCTCGGCGTTGCTGAGTGGCTCGCCTTCGTCTTTGCGGCCGGCGGTGCTGTCGGGCACACCGACGAGCACTTCCTTCTGCACGAGCCCGCTGATCGACTTCAGCACCTCGTCGAGTCGGTCGATTTTCATGCCGTCCATGGGGTCTCCCGATGGACAGCGGCGGCGCTACAGCTGCATGCCGCCCGCGCCCATCATCATTGCGAGGCTGAGATAGCGAACGCCGTACATCGTGGCGTTCCAGAAGCCGCCATCCTTGATGGCGACGGCCGCGGTGTCGTAGCTCGCACTCACCTTGTCGACGGCCTTCGACGACTGGGGCCCGGTCACCTGCCCGGGCGCGCCCCCGACGGCGGCCATCTTCTGGTCCTTCACGGCGAGTGCGAGGTGGTGCGCAGTGACGAGCGCGATTCCCAGATCAGTCAGATCGCCCCACCGGTCCGCGTTGACGAGCGACACCGCGACGGTCATCCAGAACTGGACGAGCGAGTCGGAGTACGTCGCAGTGTCGTTGAACTCGGGGAACGATTGTCTGAACTGGGATACGTCCACGGGTCACCTTACTTTTTGCTGGCTTTGTCGGCCGCCTTCGCCGGCGCGGTGTCGGCTGCCGGATCCGTCGCTGCATCGGACTTCGGCGATTCCTCGTCGGAGGACTTCGCGGGCGCGGCCGCGACGCCGTCCGGCAGCGGGCCAGTGTGCGCCTTCGTGTACCAGTGGTCGGCGATGTAATCCTCGACCTCCTGTACCCCGGCGACGATGCGGTGCTCGAGCGACTCGCCCTCGTGGACGAGCCGAACGGTGAATGCCTTCAGCACGTTGATGAGCTGCATGTTACACCCCGTCCCGGTAGCCGATCGTTTCCGGATAGACGACTTCGACCACGCCGAGGCGGCCGAAATACGTCACCAGTTGGCGCAGGTCGCGGTACTCGAGCGGCGTGCGCTGCAGCGGCACCAACGGGAAGCGCACACGGCCCTTGTCCTTCGTGTACGCGACCATGCGGTTCTTGCCTGCAGCGCCGCGGCCGGTGAGCCACTTCGACGGATAGATCTCGAGCGGCCGGCCGTTGAGCTGGTTCGCGAGGCTGTTGTCCTGCAGGTAGCGCAGCACGCTGATGTTGCCGGCGTCGCTGACCTTGCGCTGGACGAGCAGCGAGAAGCTTTTCGGGTCGAGCAGCAGGCGGCCCGGGCACACCGCGTAGCCGGCTGCCGCCCACGCGCTGTTCAGCAGCTCGTTCACGTCGTCGAGCATCTGGTCCGGCGTCGCCGTCGTCCAGTTGCCCGTCTGCGCATTCGAGACGTTCTCGACCGCCGTGCTGTTCACGAGGCCCGTCACGCCGATCACGGTGTCGCCGACGTACACCTGCTCGTCGACGTCCATGTTGTGCTTCAGCTGCATGCCCTCGAACTTCTGTTGATCAACCGGGCGGCCGAGCTTCTGCGCGGATTCGAGTTCCGGAATCGTCCAGCCGATCTGCATGCCCCACAGCGTCAGCGGGTTCGGCGTCTTGCCGATGTCCAGGCCGAGGCTCTGGATCGCGTTCGCGTCCTTGCCCACCCACGACTTGCCGGCCGGCGACGGGCCGCCCGCCGCGGCGAACATCGAGTTCGTGAACGAGGACACCTCGTCGGCGATCGACACGTCCTCGCGGAGGTCGATGTCGCGCGACCAGGTGACCGATGCGAGCGGCATGTGCAGCTCTTGGTCGAGGCGTTCCAGCTCGCCGACCAGGAACGTGCCCGTGCTGTCGATCGTGCGCGCGTCGAACGTCATCATGCTGTCGCGCGTGCGCGCGCGGATGATCGCCGGCGCGCCGACGATTGCGATGCCTGCCGCGCGGGCGAGCAGCGACTTGTTGTGAGTCGTCATGTCGGCTCCCTTAGATGTTGTAAGCGATTTCGACGTTGCCGTCGGCGTCAGCGCCGGCCATGAACGTCGCGCCGGTGATGGCGATCGTGTTCGTGCCGTCGGCCGCCGCCTCGATTCCGCCGATCGGCTTGCCGGCTGCCGCCGCGGCGACGCGCACGTATACCTGGCCGTTGAGCGCAGCGACGCCTGCGTTCAGCTTCACCGTCTGGTAGCCGCGGCGCAGCACGTCGCCGATGCCCTTCGTCGGTGGCGTCGACGTGCCGAGCGGATCCTGCGAGCTCTGCGTCGGGTACGCGCGCACGAGCAGACCGTAGACGGCCGCTGCGACGTCGCCCGCGCCGATCGGCACGAACTTGCCGTTCGCGATCTTCCCGAACAGGCCGTACGCCGAGAACGGCGCGGTCGGGTCGAGCGGAACCGGCTCGATCGTCGACTGCGAAGGCCGAGTCACGTCGCCGGGAATGCCCGACGGCATGCGATACAGAATTGCGTTGCCCATGAGGCATTCTCCTTACTGGTTGGACTGACCCGCCCAGAACTTGCGGTTCTGTGCGTTGATGTCGGCGATGGTCTTCACCTTGCCGAAATCACGCGTGTTGACCTTGCCACTCGACGAGCCGGCATTGTTCTTCGCGCGCATCAGCTCAGCGGCGCCGGTGAAGATCGCGTCGACCACCTGCGCCGGCATCGTGTCGAAGTCGGGCGCGCGGCGACCGAGGAAAGGCGCGATCGCAGCGCGGCCGACGTCGGTTTCGTACGCCTGGTCGAGCGCGCGGCGCTGGCACTTGCAGAGCGCGGCCGCGCGATCCTTCGTCTTCAGGCCGTCGAGCGTCGGCAGCTTCACGCCCGGCGCGAGGATCTCAGCGCGTGCAGCGATCAGGCGCGCGGAATCGCCCGTGTACACGTCGACGCCTTCTTCGCTGACGCGACGCGACTGCTCGGCCTCGATGACCGTGTCGGTCGTCTCGTCGTCATCTTCCTCGTCGTCGTCCTCCGTTTCACGTTCGGGGTCGGCATCACGCGCCTCGATGCGCGCCATGCGGCGATCGAGCGAGCGCAGCGTCTTCAGGATCAGCGCGTTGTCGCCGGTCTTGCTCGCCTCCGCGGCCTCGCGCTTCTTACGCTCTTCCTCGGATTCTTCGTCCATCGCTTCCTGCCCTTCCTTCAGCGCCTCCTCGACGCCGGCCTCGTCCTTGGCCTTCATGGACTTCATCAGGCGATCGAGCCATGCCGGACGGCGCTGGGGCTTGCTGTCTTTCGTCTTCATCTCGGGTTCCTTATCGCCGATCGCGCAGCGCGGGCCGCAGCGGCCGCGAGGGACGATGGCTACGTGGTTGACAACGATGTTCCGCTGTACCCCGCGGCCGGGTGATACCTGTTCGTAGTCGGCCTCGTAACCGAGGCTGACCTCTTCGATTTCTTCGTCCTGCACCGCGGCGATCGTGTCCGGATGCTTGATCAGCAGGTCGGCCACCAGCAGGTCGGGCTCGGACGTGCTGCGTCGCGGGTTCAGCATCACGCCCTGCGTGAGACCCGCATAGTTCGACGGCTGAACGAAGTCGTCCGGGTGGTCGAGCGTGACGTCCTTGCCCATGCAGCTCGCCATCGTCGCGTCGCGGAACACTTCCTCCGGCGTCCGACTGATGCGGATCAGGCCGTCGGGCCCGGCCTCGATCGGCACCTCGCCGGCGGCGTACAGCATCTCGCCCGTACGCGCGACGGGCACGTCCTCGCACAGCAGGAATCCCTCGGGCGTCAGCGAGCGCTTTGGCCCGAGCTTCTGGATAGTGAAGAAGCGCATGTCAGTCCTCGGAAATGATCGGTTCGGCCCAGCACCGGCAGTTCCAGATCTGTCCGGGGTGGAAGTTCATGATTCGGCCGTTCTCGTCGACATCGGGCGGCTCGGCCCACGAGCAAACCTTGCCTTCCATCGCGCGGTGGCCGGCGCGCACGTCGCTGTCGCCACTGGTGCGCCAGATGTAATGCGTGCTGCCGACTGCGCGCGCGCGGGCCTCGGTGAGCGATGTTGCTGCGCGCGAAACCTCCGTGCGTGCGATCAGATCGGCGCGGCTCTTCGCCACCTCACCTGATTCCTGAATCGCTTTGGAGATCGCCGCGGCTCGTGTGCTGTCCTCGAGCGCCTCGATCGTGAGCCGGTGCACACGCTCGGCAGCATCCAGCGGGATCGACTTGATCAGCGTCACCTGCTCGGCCATCAGCGCGCGCATCGTCTCGCCGGTCGGCGCGTGCCGCAGCTCGTCGCGCAGTGCGCGCGACATGTCCTGCGCGTTCTGCATCCACGCCTGCTCGTCGCGACGATTCAGGTCTTCCAGCATCCGCGCGGCTGTCGCCTCGGCCCACGGCGTGAGCGCCTCGGCGTACCGCCTAAGCAACTGCTCGATGGTCGGCGCCGCGGCGGGATCGCCAGGCGGAAAGCCATCGACCAACGCGCCCACCTGCTGCGCGATCTTGCGCAGCTGCGTCCCGTACCTGCGCTCCGGACCGCTGAGGCGCACCGGGTTTCGGCGGCGTTTGCGGTCCGTCGTTCGGGTCATCAACATCGGGGGGAAGCTCCGTTTCGGGCGCGGGCGGCGGCTGGTCCTCAGCCTCCGTGATTTCCTCGTCGGTGATTGACGAGAACACGCCAGTGCGATGGCTCGACGCGCGCAGTTCCTTCATGCCGCCAGCGGGCGTCATCAGGCCCGCGTCGACCGCCTTCGTCACCGCGTCGGCGATCGTGTTGGCCGTCGTCGCCTTCTGCTCGTCGGTCATCTGCCAGAGCGCGCGGAAGTCGTACGAGAAGCCCTTCGGCGGTGCCGCGCCGAGCACCGAGCGGAACATCACCTCGAACAGCTGGTTCAGCGCGCGGCGCAGGCGGCGCTCCTGCTGCTGCTTGATGTTGTCGTAGTACGTGCGGAGGTCGGACTCGCCGGTCGCGTTCAGGCCGGCCGGCGATTGGCCGAGCAGCCGTACGAGCGGGATCTGCAGCGCGCCGGCGAGCTGCTGCGCGAACTGCAGCAGCACCGCGTCCAGGCCGGTGAATCCGTACTGGTCGATCTGCATATCGTCGTCGGCATCGATCATCGACAGCCCTTCGTTGGACTGGTACCGACGAATGAAGTCGACGTTCTTCAGCAGCGCTTCCAGCGCCGGGCCGCCCGCCGCGAGCACCTTGCGCAAGTCCTTGACCTTGAAGGTCCGGAGGTGCGCCTTGAACACGAGCTGCGCCGCGCCCATCGTGGTGCTGTCGAACGCGACGAGACGGTCGATCAGGCGCTCGATGACGGACTGACCCCACAGGTTCTCAGCGATGCGCTGCCAGTACGGCAGCGTGACGCCGTCGAAGCGCAGCACGCGGCTGTAGTGGATCCGCTGGCGCGGCAGCGCCATCGAGTCCGCGACGACGTCGTAGAACTTCGGCATGCCGAGGTCAGGGCCGGCCTCGGTGACCAGGTCGTTCAGCGTGGGCTGCACAAGCCAGCGGTCCAGCACACAGAGGCCCTTGAACTGCCCCTCGGCGATTGTGTCGAGGCGCAGCGGTTTCGAGGCGTCCTGCCCGTCGATCATCATGACCGCCAGCGCGCCGCCGTACAGCCGTGCCCACTTGATCGTGTCGCAGAGGCTGTCCCAGACCGCGAGGTTCTCGAACTCCTGGTTTAGCGCGTCCTTGTCCTCGGGCGCGATGTCGGAGCCGATCTCGACGCCCATGCGCGTCATATCCTCGGCGACAACATCGACGGCCTGGCCGACGATCCATGACGACCGGTACATTGCCTCCATCTGCACGCGGTTGCGCGAAATGAAGTCGAACCCGTACTGGTAGGCCGAGGACTGGTTCGGTGTGCCGAGGCCGACGCGCGCCTCGAAGTTCTGGAAGCTGTCCGGCGTCATCCACCGCTTCGCGTTGGCGGAATCCGCGGCCAGTGCACGGTACTGCCGCTGCTCGGCCTTGCGTTGCTTTCGATTCATCCTGCCAACCTTGTCCAGATGTCCAGAACCTGCCCGGCCGGCTGGTACGCGATCATGACCGCGTCAGCCAGGTTGGGCGACTTCGTGCCTTCCGGCGCCTTGTCGATGACGATCTTCCCGACGCCGTTCACTGTGTAGGTCGGCTGCGCGAGCTCCATCGTCAGCGCGGACAGCTCGTCCAGCCTCGGGTCGATGGAGATGATGTCGTCGGGGTTGTACGGCTTGCCCTCGACGACCGCGCGGTACGTCGCCTGGAAGCGCAGCCGCAGCGCCCACCATGACTGCGCCTTCAGGTTCGCGAAGTAATCCTTGTTCTTCCGCTCCGGGACCATCTCGCCTTCCGGGTCGTGCACCGGCCCGGAGCCGCGGAACGGCTCGTCGTTGACCGGGCGCTTGCCGATCGCGGTGCGCTGCTCGTTCAGCACGCGCGCGTCGCCGCGCACGCCCGCCCCGAGCCCGTCGGCGTCGTAGTCGAACGACTCGTAGCCCAGCTCGTCGCAGATGCCGAAGGTCTTCTCGACCGTCTCGTAGATGTCGCCGCCCTTGCCCGACCACGACCGGAGGAAGTTCAGCAGGAAGCCGTAGCGGCCCGCGAACGCGTTCTTGTCCTTGCCCTCGTCGGCGACGTCCAGACCGCCGCGGCGCGTGCCGCTCGGCTCAATGCCGAGTTTCACGTGCGCGCCGATCGCAGCCTGCACCCACGCGGACGGGATCACCACGCCCTCAACGGACGCCGCGTAGTTGATGTCGATTTCCTGCGCGACGACGACCGGGTCCAACTCGGCGCATTGCTTCGCGTACCAAGCGTCGTCCTTGCGCGGATCGTCGCGCCAGTGGAACGTGAAGACCCGCACCTTGCCGCTGTGCCGGCGCTGCGCGAATGAGTTCCCCATACCGTTCGGCGTGGAGATGTCCTGCCGGCAGTTCGTCGTCGCCGACAGCGACGCGTCGACCAGCTGCGGCCGCTCGAGGAACGCGGACTCGTCAACGATGTAGAAGCTGGCGCGGTCGCCGCGGCCGATCCCGTCGCCCGACTCGCCCGTGATCACCGACCCGGTGTCCGGGAAGATGATCCGCATGTGCGGCGCGTGCGTCCCGATGTCCCACGAACCGCGGAACTCGGCAGGCAGCAGCCGCAGGAACTCGCGCGCCTTCCAGAACAGGCTCTTCGGCGAGCCGATCTTGTCGACGTACTCTTCCTTGCGCGAGCCGAAGCCGGCCGCGACGCCCTCGTGGAACAGACAGATCGTGTCGGCCAGCCCCACCGTCAGCCACGACATACCCATGTCGCGCGTCTTCTCGGTGATGCCAGGCTGCTGCGACTTCCAGCGCTCCATGAACCACTGGCACCACTCTTCCTGCTTCGGGAACAACAGGAACGGGATCGTCGCCGGCAGCCCGCGCTCGACGTTACGCGGATCGAACGTCATGCCCCAGTCGATGATGAACTGGGCCGGGTTGTCCTTGTAGTACGTGCGCAGCGCCGGCAGCACGCCCGGGTTCGCGCGGATGCGCTTCAGCCGCTCCGCTCGCCATTCGAACACCTGCACGTAATCCGGTGCGCGGAAGTCGAACGGGAACGGGATGGGCATGCTACGGGTTCATCAGCGTGGCGTAGATCTTCGCCGCCTCCTGTGGATCGTTCGTCACAGTCGAGATCGCGGTGATCGGGCCGCCCTCCTTGCCCGTATGCTCGAGCCGGTGACGGTTCGTGAACGCGTCGCCGGCTTCCTTCGCGGCTTGTTCGAGCAGTTGGGCCATGAGCGGTAAGTTTCCGCGGTCCTCGGCGAGGCCGACGGCGCGGTCGAGTTTGCGAAGACGCACGGCGCGGTGCGCGACACCGATACGCGATGTGTCCTGCAGGAATTCCTCGCGCGTGCGCTCGAAGATCTCCCGGTACTTCTTGCTGAGCGTAGAGCCGGCGCGCTTCGTCGGGTCGTAGCGCTCGCACTGCTGCGGCGACACGTCGACGCTGAATTCCTCGCGCACGGCCTTCGCGACGCGCGAGATCGTGTCGAAGCATGCGAGCGACTGGACGATGTACACCTTGATCGCGTCGGGAAGTGCTGCCATAGCGGGAAAACGTTCGGGTTACGCGGCCCGCAGGATGCAGGTGCCGCAGGCGCGCGCGATGTCGGCGTGGCCGACTTCCGGCGCGCGGCGGGCTGCGTCGACCAGCTTCGCGGTGTCGCCGGCGCCTCCGCCCGCGCCGTAGCGCCGGACGATGCCGACGAATTCCTCGACGTCGTGCCCGCGGATGCCGAGCTTCGGCATGCCGTCCTTCGTGAATGCCGGCGCGCCGTAATCGTCGAGGCGCTGACCGATGTGATACAGCTCGTGCTCGACCAGCGCGCACCATTCAAGATCGCTGCACTCGCGCGCGTAGTGGGCGTCGAGCGTGATCAGGAAGGCCGGCACGCGGCCGAACCACTCGCAGAGCTGCTGCTCCTGCCTGGCGCGCTGCCAGCCGCCCGCGCGGATCGTGACCTCTTCGCACTGGCCGACGACGCGGCGCATCTGGCGGACGTTCTCGACGGCCGCCCAGACGTAGGCGACGTCGGCGTCAATCAGATGCGCATGGTCGTCGTTATGCAGCGGTGCACCGTCGCGCAGGAAGGTGTCGTGCACCCAGTCGTTGACACCGTCCGCCGGCGCGAGGTAGCGGAACCAGTTCGAGCCGTCGAAGAGCGCGTCAGGTGGAGCAGGACGCGGCACATGCGCTGCGTGCGCGACATCGGTTCGCTTCGGACGAGGCATGTTGTTCGCGACTGCCTGGCGAGGAATGGTTGTCGGCGTAAAATCGTCACGCCGGCTTTCACCCGGCTCACACTACTACGAGGGAATTTAGATGACGCCTTATAACGATCATGACGCACGAGAAATCGCCGTTCGACTCGTCTCCACCGCACTTCAAAGCTGTGCAATCAAGCCGGACGCGCTCCGCACTACCGGGTCACAAGAGGAAGCCGGACGATTGGACGCTGAGTACCTCGCGTCCATGATTAAAACTCTCGCCGATAAACTGCAAGGGAAGTAAAAGAAGCCCGCTGGCTTTCGCTCAGCGGGCTCGATATGTCTGGTGCCAGCAGAGCGGCGGAAACACGTCTGCACCTTTCGGCGCGCTGGCCGATCACCTCGCTGCGTCTTCCCCCGTCATCGTGCTCGCAATAATCACCCTTCCGGGAAATCAAGAATGAGTTCAACCGTCTGGTCAATTCTCACATCGGCGGCTACTAGCGCTGGGATATTCGCTCTCGGCCGACAGTGGTTAACAACGCAAATCGAACAAAGAATCAAGCATCACTACGACGTGAAGCTGGAAGATTTTCGCTCCACAAGCAACGCAAGGCTTGAGGAACTCAAAAGTCAACTATCACGAAACAATACATCCCTTGAGCTAGCCCATAGGACGCTGTCGTCGTATTCCGGACCTTTCCATCAGAAGCGCCTTGAATCGATAATGAAGTACTGGGAAACCATTATTGAAATGGAAAATAAAATGCCAGTCCAACTGTTCGTCATCGATATGTTACTTCCGTCTGAATATCCCATGGGAATTCAGAAAGGGAAGTTTACACAAATCGACAGAAATGCCGGGGCGGCTGTTATGGAAGAAATTACTCACGCCCCGATCGAGCAGGTTCGCCCGTTTGTGGGAGAGACATTATGGAATCTTCTCTACGCTTATCGAGCACTTCTAGGCCGGATGTGCTATCTATACCACGAAGGGATACGGACAAAAAACATCAAACCTTGGTTTGATGACGCTCATTGCTTAACTCTTGTGAAAAGCCTAATTTCGGAACAGCATTTCATCGAGTTCGTCAAATTGAAGGTCGGCAAATATTCGACTGTGAAGCTATACATTCGAGAACGAATCGCCACTGCAGTTGGAGCTGCGGCGAATGGAGCAACCGACAGTGAAGTTCAACTTCGTGAAGCGCACCGACTTTCTGTCGCCGCCACGGCGGCTGACCTGGATTTACAAAAGTAGGCCAAGCTCAGCTCCGTGAATGCAAAAAAACCCGCGCAGCGGACTGGGCGGGCTTCTTTACTCGCGCGCCTGCCTCCCAACAGGGAAGCAAAAGCTCACGCGCAAGGCGGAATCGGTAATCTGCCGAGGATCATAGAACAGATTCCGGCGGTTTACAACCGGTCGATGCAATTTTTCTGATGACCGACTCGGCGGTCAGCTTCACGATGCTCTGCGAGATCGCGCGGTGCGCGTCGGCGAGGACGAGCTCGAAGCGCCTGCCGCGCAGCACTGCGCCGTGCGCCTTCCGCATCCGCGTCTGCACCTGATCGGGCGCCATGCGCCAGACGTAGGTGTACTTCAGCACCCACTTCGCGACGTGGTTCGGCATCGCCGACCAGGCCGCCTCGACGAGCCAGCCGTCCTTCTGCTCGGGCGGGATCGTCATTTCGGCGAGCGCCTTGTCGCGCAGCGCGACATGCAGCCGCGCCCACTGGGCGCAGACCTCGGGCTTGAACCGCGGCGAGCGCACCGTCGCCCCCCAGTTGTCGAGCCGCTCTTCGATGCTGTCGAAACTGCTCATCGTGCACCCCGCGTCGTCATGGCGAGCACCTGCACGCTGCCGAGCCAGCCGCCGTAGCCAGAGAGGTGGCTCTTGAAATCCGGACGAATCCGCGTATCGACGTGGCCGCTGCCGCCGCACGTGCCGGCCAGCGAGAACATGCGGCCGCGCCGCTCGCCTCGCTTCGTGTCGACTCGAGTCGCCGCGCGATCGCTCGCGAGCAGATGACGCACGGTCGACAACGGCGCGCCCGAGCTGCGCGCGAGATCGTGCGCCGTGTAGCGCTGCCCGGCCTTCATGACCGACAGCACCGTGTCGACGGTGATTTTGGTGGATTTCGTCTTCAAAGGGCCCTCCCTATGCTCGCTGCAGATTCAGTTCGATTGCTTCGATGCGCACGCCCGGCGTGGCCGCGTAACGCTTCGATACCCAGAGGTCGACGACCTGGCCGTCGTCGGCGTACACCACGCCGTTCATGCCGTCCTTCAACGCCTTGACAACGTTGTCGGCGTCCGGCTTCTTCGTCGCGCCGATCGCGCCGGCTGCGGCCTCGCGTTGACGCCGCTGCGACCAGCTGGTCGGGATCGGCACGCCGATGTCGACGATCAGGCGCACCGGGCCGGCGTACGGCTCGTCGTCGCGCATTGCCTCGCGCGCGGCCATCTTCACGAGGTTCTCGTAGCGCTCGGTCGCCTCGGGCGTGAACGTGCGGACATGCGCACCGTGACGCGCGAAGCGCGGCCGCCCTTTCGCAACCGGCTTGCCGGGTACGACGAACGCGACGCGGCGCGCAATGACCGGCGCGGCGATCAGGGGCTGTTGCTCGTGGCTCATCGGCCGTTCTCCAGGATCGCGCCGGCCGCGATAGGGCCGGCAGAGTTGCGGAATGCGCGGTTGTGGTCGTCCCACCACGGGCCGTCGCCGGCCGCGTTGAACACGCGCAGCTTGAAGTCGAACGGCTGCTCGTCGGTCCCCTGCTCGGTCCCGAGCGTTCGCCCGTGCTCGACGATGCCTGTCCACGAGCGCCACCAGTCGCCGACGGTGCGCGTCCCCGTCGCGGGCTTCGCGGTGCGCGCGGACAGCAGGTCGCCGATGATCAGGTCGAGCAAGCCGATGTTGAGCGGTTGCCCGCTGCCCTCGCGTTCGCGGCGCTTGCGGCCCGTCGCGATGGCGGTTCGCAGGTCGTCGGGCGTGGCGCCACGCGTCGGCCAGCCGTGCACCCGCTCGTCGTTCGCAGCGAAGCCGACGCCGCTCGAGCGCAGGATCTCGACGAAGGCGGCGGCGGCGTTCGGCGCATCGCCCGGGACTGCCTGTGCTGTGCCGCCGCCGCTTGTCTTTAGGTTTACTTCTCCCTCTCCCTGTCCCTTGGATGCTGTTTCCCGAGGGACAGTTGGGGGGACACCACCTGTTTGTCCCGAGGGACGTTGTTCTGTTGTCCCCGGGGACACTTTGCGTTTGTCCCTCGGGACAGCATCGCGATAGTCCGGGGACAAAAATTCCTCGAACGTCGGGAATTCGATGTCGGTCCCGTGGCGCTGGTTGTGCTTCTTGATGCGTGCGCACTCGGTCTTGTAGCGCTGCTCGTGCTTCGCGGCCCAGGCGTCGCGCGCCTTCTCGGCGACGACGGGGTGATACAGCCGGCCGTCGGAGCACTTCACCCAGCCGCGCAGCGCACCCGCGCGCACCTTCTTCCATTCAGCGACGACGCGGCCGTAGCCCGCCAGCTGCGCGAGCACGCGATCGTCGTCGGGAAGCGACGCGGCCGGCACCTGGTGCCACGCCGCGCACCAGAGCAAAACCGCGGCGCGGAACTCGTCGGCCGTCGACAGCGCAGCGATGTCGCTGTCGCGGAGGCGCACGACGTCGAGCGGCATGAACGGGAAATCGCGCAGATCGCAGTCCGCGGCGGTGAGAGGATTCGGGAGCTCGGTCATACGCGCTCCACTGACCTACGGCCGGCGTGCGCCGCTGCGCTAAGATTGCGGGGTCGCGACCAGCATACGCGGCGCACCATAATGCGAGGGACCACATGGACATTGGAACGATCAGCGCGGCAATTGCCGGCGTCAGAAACGCCTACGAGCTCACAAAAACTGCGATTGCCGCTCGCGACGATGCGAAGCTCGCTGAAGCGCGCATCGAGCTTACGGATCGAGTCATGGACATTCAAAACGCCGCCGTCGCGTTGCAAGAAAAGCTGACGAACGCACGCGACGAAATCGATAAAATGAAGGAGCAGCTTCGATCCGCCAACGAGAAGATCGCCGAGCTTGATCGGAAACGTGGAATCCGCAGTCAGTACGTGCTTCATGAACTGACCGAAGGCGTGTTCGTGCTCGCAAGTAAGAACCCTGACGCGTCGCAGCCGGCGCATCTGATTTGTCAGCCCTGCATGGACAACGACAACAAGCTCGGGGTGCTTCAGCAAACCTCGAAGTACGGTGGAATCAAGCTTAAGTGCCCCTTGTGCGCTATGGAGTACCGCACCGGTAAGCACGTCCCCGCCCCTCCTCTGAAGCTTCCCGGCAATTCCTATAGTCGCTGGTAAACAGCCGTTGCTAGCGAATAGTTGAGTTAGCACGTATCGCCCTCCGTCTCTCCGTCAGGCGTCCCCGCTCGTCCCACTTTGGGCCGCATCTCGAACTCGATGACGAGCGGGTGCAAGGCGCCGTACGCACCGCGTAGCACCTGAATGCCGAGGAAATCGGTGACCGCGACGCCTTCCGCCGCCGCCCGCATTGCCAGATCAGCTGCTTCGGCCACCGGCAGCAGGACAGCCTGCTCCACGCGGCGAGCAGTCATGCATTCACCTTCGGGCCGGACTGTCCCACTTCGGCACTGACGCTCGCGAGCTGCACGGGCAAAGTGCCGACAACGCCGAACAGCGCCACTTCCGCGATGCGGTTGAGCGCGGCGGAGTCGGAGTCGATGCCGTGCAGCTGCTTGTAGAACTGGAGCGCGTCGTAGACGCGATCGCGCAGGCGCGTTTTTACTTCGTTTCTGAATTCGGCGCGTCTTGACATGACGATCACCCCGTACTTATCGAGAAAAAATGCTGATGTTCTTCACTGCCTCTCCGGCGCGGGCTCGGCCAGATCAGGCCAAATCTGCTTCCAGTCGTCTGGGCGGAAGTCGCGGTAAGGAATACCGACGGCCGTCCCGACGAGAACGCAGTTCTCGGGACGCATCGCGTTTGGCGAGTGCAGCCATTTGTGGATGTGCGGCTGCTTCTTGCCGATCAGGCGAGCCAGCGCCGACTGGGAGCCGGCTTTCTCGATCGCACGCTGCAGCGCAGGGACGGAGCAATTGGTCGGTTTCATGCCGCAATACTATAACCAAAGTTATTTGCCCGCAAGAACTTTGGTTATTTGCCGGCTTACAACCAAGGTTATAGGATGCCCGCTATGGAAAATCCTGAATTCGGGCGCCGGGCGAAGGAACGCCGAGAGGCACTGGGCCTATCCCAGAAGCACGTCGCAGAACTTGTGGGCGTGTCGCAGCCGGCGATCGCCAAAGTCGAGAGAGGCGGCAGCACCACGACCACGAACGGGTTCGCTCTCGCGCGCGCGCTTCAAACCACATTGGAGTGGCTCGAATTCGGCGATGAGGCTCAGCGGATTCCGCCAGGCTACGATCAGCTCGACGAACTCGGCCGAGCCAAGGTCGAGGCGTACATCAGTGGGTTGCTGGCGCAGTCAGCTCCACGCCACGCACCTGTTCAGGACGAAGACAGGCCGTTTGGAGACTGATTCGCCGCACTTCATGAGGCAGCGGCTCAAGCGACGCGTCCCAGAACGAGAACTCGCGCGTAACGACCGGCCGCTTCGCTCTCCCGGTAAAACCGAAGGCCGGATTCTCCAGCAGCACATCCCACCGACCATCTGACCGCAGACGCTGAATCGTCACAATCGTGCCGATCAGCGCTGGGTGTCTGCTCGTCACCACCCTAGCCAAGTCCCCGGGCCTGCAGCGCAGGCGCGTCTTCGATTCTTCTTCCACTGGCCGCCCTCGTCTTGGTTTCGCCATACCACTGTATGAATGTACAGTAGTTTAGCCGCAGTCCCGCCAGACTTTCAACTGCTGTCAGCAGACGCTTAATAAACCGATCTCGATCGGCTGTTACAAATTTTCGCCGCGAACGATAACTTTGGTTGTTGACACGTCGATAACCTTAGTTATAATTCAACTCATCGCGGCCCCATCGCCGCGCCACCGCCTCCGGCGGAACGCTCTTTAACAACCGAAGGTATGCCGGGACCGCACACGCGGAGCAACCGGCCGGCGCGATCTGCGTCGTGAGTCAGGACGGACGCTGCGGAAAGCCGCGGCGCGCCGAGCGAACCTGACGCAAGACAGCCAGCAACACGTGACCGATGGCGTCGTAATCGGCACAAACCTCGCGCGGCCCGGAGCCGGCACGGCCGGGAGTAGCCGGGCGCGCGAGTGATGCAGTCCTGACCGGCGGCGGTTCGTACTCTCGAGGCGTCGCCGGTGAGCACTGCACGCACATGCAGATTTTCTATTCAAGACTTCAATTCAGTTAGCAATCCTACTTTGATAGGGAGGATGCGATGCACGTTCCTCGAATCCATCACCACAACGTGCGCGCGCTGCCCGCGCTGGTCGACCGACACACCGACCAGCTGCAGACCGCGGACGACGATGCCGCGCTGGCGCGCGACGAGCGCAACGAAAAGATCGCCGATGGCGTCACGTTTGACGTGCTGCCGTTCTCGACCGAGCAGATCGCTGTGCTCGACGCCGCGCTGCGCCGAGGCCGAATCGAGGACGTTTACGAGGTTTGGAACGTCTGCAAGGCAGTCCTCGACGCGGAGATCGCGCAGCGAATCGCAGATGCCGACGTCGCCGCCCCGCGTTTCGCGCACACCTACTGCTCCGCCTGCGGCGCGGAGCTCGGGTCCGGCAACGCTGGCGTGAGCTGCTGTCGCGATCACGCCGCACGCGTGCTGCGCGCCATCTGACAAATCGACCATACCGAGGGACCACATGGACCAGATCAATCACACGCCCGGGTCGTGGAATGCATGCGAGCCCGGCGACTATCTCGACTACGACGGGAATTGCATCGTCGTACTCGGCGAATACATCCGCATCTGCGTTGTGCTCGGCGTGAGCGACGAATCGAAAGCGACCGCGCAGCTCATCTCGGCTTCGCCGGACCTCGCGACCGCGCTGCGCCTCGTCGCGTCGAAAACGGTTCTCACGTCGGGAATCCGTGCAGTCGTCGATGCGGCGCTGAACAAAGCGGGCTACCCGCCGCCCGAGCCGGTGCGCCACATTCGAATCTGCGGGGAGGGCCTGTGATGCGCACCACGAGCGACAGCCTATCGCCTGTATTGCGCCATTACAAACGATCGCCTGTATCGCGCGTGCGGTACGTGATCGAAGGATCGGCATGGGCGTTCGCGTACGGCGTCGCGATCGGCGCGCTCTGGTTCGGCGCTGATCTGGCCGGCCGCTATCTCCGGAGCTTCGGATGAAGTCGCTGCTCCGCAAGCTCAGCGAGCTGTTCGCGCTCTGGATCGTCATCGCGACCGCGCTGTTCCTGTTCGTGTGGCTCGTCGTACCGCAGATGCTCGGCGAGCCGGACGACGTGCCCGCCGCCATTCCGACGAGGTCCACATGAGCCGCTTCACCGACCATGCCGACCTTTTCGAGCGCCGCCACCCGCGCGCCGCGCGCGCCCTCGTCGTCGCGATCCTCGTCGCGGTCGCCCTTCTCGCTGTCGCCGTCGACAGCCTCACCAAGCACTGGGGAATCGTATGAACCCATCCGTCTATACCGTTCGCGCGTCCAGCTGGGGCGCACTTTTCGACTGCGCCTACCGGTGGGAAGGCATCCACCTCTTGAACATGCGCAACGTCGTGGGCCTACGCGCCGCGCTCGGCACCGCGATCCACGCCGGCACCGCGGTATTCGACCAGGCCCGCCTCGACGGCTCCGGCCTGACTGTCGACGATGCGGCCGGCGCGTTCGTAGACAAGCTCCGCGACCCGCAGAACGAATTCGATCCGGAGCGCGACGACCTGAGCATGTCCGACGCGGAACGTATCGGCCTGTCGCTTACGACGAAGTACTGCCTCGAGGTCGCGCCGCGCTACGACTTCATCGCCGTCGAGATGGAAACGAAGCCGCTCGAAATCGACTGTGGCGGCGGCGTCATCGTGCGCCTGACCGGCACGATGGACCGCGCACGCGTGCGCCGGTCGGCGGCCGGCGTCGGTATCGCGGACCTGAAGAGCGGCTCGTCGGCCGTGCAGAAAGGCGCAGCCGTCACGAAGGGCCACGGCCCGCAGATCGGCACGTACGAGCTGCTGTACGAACACACGTCCGGCGACCAGATCGGCGATACCGCTGAGATCATCGGCCTGAAAACGAAGGGCACGCCGGAAGTGGCGACCGCGCCGATCGCCAACGCGAAGCGCGTGATGATCGGCACCGAGGAAACGCCCGGCCTGATCCAGTTCGCCGCGGACATGTTCCGCTCCGGCCGCTTCTACCCCAATCCGAAATCGCTGCTGTGCGACAAGAAGTACTGCCCGCGCCACAGCACTTGCCAGTTCCACGACTAACTCGCGAGATCGCCATGTCCACGCCTACCACCCTGGAATCCGTCCGCTCGCCGCTGCCGCGCGAGGCCAACCTTCCCGCCGTCGCACCTGGCTTCGGCTCACTGCAGTCGTTCGAACTCATGCAGCGCGCGGCGAACCTGCTGGCGTCGTCGACGCTCGTGCCCGCGGCGTACCGCAAGGTGATCGAGAAGCTCGACAAGTTCGGCAACGTGAAGGAGTCGCGCGAGAACCCGAACGCACTCGCGAACGCTGTCGTCGCGCTGAACATGGCGCAGCGCATGGGCGCCGATCCGCTGATGGTGATGCAGAACCTGTACATCGTCGAGGGCCGGCCGTCCTGGTCCTCGCAGTGGATCATCGCCGCCGTGAACGGCTGCGGCCGCTTCTCGCCACTGCGCTTCGACATCAAGGTGCTCGGCGCGAAGAACGTCGACTACGTCGAGACGTTCTGGGAGAACAACCAGCGCCAGAAGCGCACGATCAGCGTGCCGATCACGGACAAGGTCTGCATCGCCTGGGCAATCGAGAAGGAAACCGGCGAACGCATCGAGTCGCCGGCCGTGTCGATCGAGATGGCAGTCAAGGAAGGCTGGTACACGAAGAACGGCAGCAAGTGGCAAACGATGGACGAGGTCATGCTGCGCTATCGCACGGCGTCGTTCTTCGGGAAGCTGTACGCGCCCGAACTGCTGATGGGGCTGACAACCGTCGAAGAGGCCGCCGAGATCGTCGACGTGCACGACGACGGCAGCTACTCGGTGAATCGCGCGACGCTCGACGAGCTGCGCGCTGGACGTGCGCAACCTGCTGACGAAGTGCCGCGCGGCGCCGCGCCGGCGCAGACCGGCCCGGCGAGTGAGGCGCGCACGGATGGCACACCTCCTGCAGCTGACCACGCGGGCCCGGCCGACGACCAGGGTGTACCGCCCGAGGATCGCGGCCAGAGCGGCTTCGCGTTCGACGTCGATGGCCTGGTGCGCGGCATCCGCGAGGACATCGAGTCCGCCGCGACCGCCGAGGATCTCGACCTGGCGCGCAGCGCGATCGCCGGCGTGCCGGATGAGGCAGCGAAGGCGGACCTGAACGCGGCGGCATCGGCGCGCATGCGGGCCATCACCGCGGCGGCCGAACAGGCAACGCAACAGCCGCGCGCCGGCACCGCGCGTCGCACACGCGCACCGATCAGCGCCGACTAACCGGAACCTCCCATGAAGATCACCGACATCTACGTCTCGAAAGTGCTTGGGATCCACGCCGCGGACCTGCGGCTGTCGAAACCCGTCGCTCTCTTCGCCGGCCCGAACGGCGCCGGCAAAAGCAGCCTGCAGGAAGCCGTGCGCATGGCGCTCACCGGCGACACCGTGCGCGTCGCGCTGAAGAAGGAATACGGCTCGCTCGTCACCGAAGGTTCGGAGGCCGGCCAGATCGTGGTCGCGTGCGGCGAGCAGGCGAACAGCGTCACGCTGCCCGGCGGCAAGCTCAAGCGCGAACTCGCAGAGGATCTGCGCTTGACGCTGGTTCTCGACGCGCAGCGGTTCGCGCATCTGAGCGCCGCCGAGCGCCGCGCGTTCCTGTACGAGCTGATGGGCGTGAAGATCGGCACGCAGGAAATCCGCGCGAGGCTGGTGGACAAGCTCAACTCCCCGGCCCGGGTGATCAAACTCGCGACCGGCGCACAGCTCGAAGCGATCACGCCGATGCTGCGCGCCGGCTTCGAAGCCGCGCAGAAGGAGGCAGCCGACCGCGCGCGCGGAGCGAAACAGGCATGGCGCGCGACGACGGGCGAAACGTACGGCAGTCAGAAGGCCGCTGATTGGCGCCCCGCCGCCGTCAGCTTCGATGCGGCAGCGCTGCGCAAGCAGGAAGGCGAGCGAGCGTCGATTGACGGCGAGATTGGCGAGCTGCAGCGCCAGATCGGCGCGGCGGAAGCCGGCGAGGCTGCGGCGCGCGCCCGCGCGGCGAAGATTGCCACGCTGCGTCAGAAGGCTTCCGGTTACGCGAAGGCGGCTGAGCTGGCGCAGCTCGCCGATAACCAGATCGCCGAGTTTCTGCCGCAAGTCGAAGCGTTGCGCGTGCGCGCAGGCGCCGCGCCGGCCGGCGTCGAGTGCTCGTGCCCGGAGTGCGGCGCGCTTCTGCGCTTCCTGAACGGCGCGCTCGCGGCGGCAGCCGCTACTGGTGCCCGCGACGAGGACGCGATCTCGAAGCTGCCCGAGTACGAACGCAGCCTCACGGTGCTGCAGAACGCCGCGCGCAACCGCCGCGCAGAGCTCGATGCGGCCGAGGACGCGGCCAAGCAACTGAAGGATCTCGAGATCGAAGCGAGCAACGACGACGTCACCTCGTCAAACGAAGCGATCGACGCGGTGCGCGGCGAGCTCGCGACGCTCATGCAGCGCCGCAAGCAGCTCGACACGGACATCGCAGCCGCGCGCGACGCCGAGCGCCGCGCCGCCGCCGCAATCGACATCACGGGCAAGGCTTTCGCGCTGTATCAGGACGTGGCGGCATGGGAAGCCATTGCCGACGCGCTCGCGCCGAACGGGATCCCCGCCGATCTGCTGCGCGAGGCACTCACGCCGATGAACGAGCGCCTGACCGCGCTCGCCGAGCTGTCCGAATGGGCCGACGTCACGATCACGCCCGACATGGAGATTCTCGCGAACGGTCGCGCGTACGCGCTGCTGTCGGAGTCGGAGCGCTGGCGCGTCGACGCGCACATCGCCGCGGCGATCAGCCACTTCTCGGGCCTGAAGCTGCTCGTGCTGGATCGTGCCGATGTCCTGGTCGGCCCGGAGCGCGACCGGCTGCTCTACTGGCTCGACGACCTCGCATACACCGAGCAGATCGACACGGCGCTCGTGTTCATGAGCCTGAAGACGGCACCGAGCGGTCTGCCGGACGGCATCGAGGCATTCTGGGTCCAGGAAGGACATATCGCGGCCGCCGCGCCGTGTGCCGTACGGGAGGCAGCGTGAGAGAGGACATCGAGCGGTATCTCGCCGATACGTCGGAAGCCACGGCGAAAGCCGTGGCGACCGGAACGGGGTTTCCCCAGCTCGACGTTACGAAGGAGCTGAATCGCATGCTCGGCGACGGGCTGGTCGAGCGCGAGAAGCGCGCCGGCGGCGGCAACGAGTACGTGTACTGGCTCGCCGGCGCGGCGCAGCCGGCTGCTCCGACGTGCAATGTTCCGGCGGCGACTGCCAAGCAGTTGATCACCGAGGCCGTCGAAAGCCTGCCGCCCGCAGCGTTCAGCGCAGTCGACAACGAGCGCGTGATCGCCGATCTGCGGGCCGCCGTCGAGCGCCTCTCCGCCGAGCGCGACGCCGCGCAGCTGAAGGCCGACACCTGGCGCGCGAACGCCGCGGCGCTCGAAGCGCGCATCGACGAGCTGACACTCGGGCCGGTCGGCGCACACGCGCCGCTGTTCGTGACGGTCGGCCGCAACTGCAAACCGCAGCGCCACGAATCGCTCGAGAAGGCCCAGCGCCGTGGCCGCGCCCTCGTGCGCAGCGAGAAGGAATCCGAGGTGCTCGTGCTCGAACCGGTCGGCCGGATCGTGCGCGGCACGGAATGGATGCCCCGCTGACCCCATAGAGCTTACCCCGCGCGGTGTGCCTCGGTCCGCGCGGTATTCGAAGGGCGCCGAACTTTTCTCGGCGCCCTTTCTTTTTCCACCGGCTTCAACGGTGGGTGCTCGGAGTGACGGGTGGGCGCCGTCACAACCAGGCGTGCAGCGCCGGCGATTCATGCTACCCGCTGCCATATGCGAGCCGAGCACCCAGCCATTGAGGCTGATCACTTGCCATGCACATGCTTGGCAACGCGGTAGCGCCGATCGTTGCGCGCGACGTGCTCAACGCAATCAAAGCAGCGGCCTGACCACCTGAGGACCACGCCATGACCACCGACAAGAACCGCGCTCAGGTCTCAGATAGTCAACTCATGGGTCAGATCGAGCACGAGCGCCGCCTTGGGAGCACCTCTGCGCATCCCGCGGCCGTCGTCAAATCCAACCAATGCCCGCGCGATGATCGCTCGCAGCTCGTCGAAATATGGTTTTCGTTGCTCTTGGTCGCACGGGCCCAGCGCATCGAGGAAATGATCCGAAAAGTAGATCGAGACGCTCCTGGACCACTGCGTCAGTTGTTCAGGCTGATCAGGAAGCGGCCACAAAACAAAGATGTTCACAGGCGACCCGAGGTGAAACTGAACGCCTTCGGGAAACAAGTCGGTAATCGCATCGGCAATGTCCTGAAGCTCGGGCAAGTGGCGCTCGTCGATTTTGTACATACGGACCTCAAGTACGTTTTCGGGAGGTCAGTATGGGTGATGTTTCACCGCTCCGGCAAGCGCGCCGCCGGCCGCGAGCCCGATGGCCGCACGCACGACGAATTCCCGGGAGAAGCACGATGACCGATGCAGCCAATTGGACAAGATTACTTCTCGTTCAGTCGCCCTTCCCATTTCGCTTTCTTCATGCGGACTATTTCCATAGACGCATTGAGCACCGAGTATTGCTCGCCGCAATAGGCATGAAGCTCCGCCATTTTCATCGTAGACACCACTTCGGTTCGGCGGAGCGCATGGCAGAACTGCTGGATTGCCATCCACGCAGAAAGGACGCACGTGGTTATTTCAGTGGGCAAACCGCTATGGATGGCTTGTCCCAGCGCATCCGATGCCTTGTCGAGACGCGAAGCGTCGAAAGTCGCGTCTCCGTTCAAATCCCGCCGTTTGGACATGCTCTCAATGCTATTGAGAATCGGAACGGCACAATCGATCGCATTTTGGAGAAGTGCTTCGGCATACGTGGACGCGCGATAGCGTTCACGCAATCGGTCACGCTCCGCAGAGCGATCGGCATGCCGCACATGCATCGAGTGCTGAACAAACACGACGGCAAATGCGCCAACAATGGCGAGTGCAGCAACGACCGCCTGTGCAAATGCCAGCCAATCCCCATGGTGCCAACTCATGCGTGAATCCCCGATTTTATTTTCTGGCTCGATGGTACGAGCCATCCTCGAAGGCCGCAAGACGCAGACGCGCCGCGTCGTGAAGCTACCGCACAACAACCCTCTCGGCGAATGGGAGCTGACCACGATCGGCGGTGAGAACGGCGGTAAAACTGCAGCCGGCGAAACGGTGCCGCTACAGGGTGCGATCTGGCACACCCGCACTGGAGATTGCCTGCTCTGCCCACACGGCCAGCCCGGCGATCGCCTGTGGGTGCGCGAGACGTGCCGCGCGGACGAGCTCGACAGCGGCCTCGATGGCGTGCGCTATCCGGCCGACAGTGCGTTCCGCGCAATCGAAGACTCGAGCGACGCCGCCGGGCGATGGCTCGAGCTGTACGCGTACCGCGGCCAGACCGGCGCGACTGTTCCTGCCATCCACATGCCGCGCTGGGTGTCGCGCATCACGCTCGAGATCACCGCCGTGCGGGCCGAGCGCCTGCAGTCCATCAGCGAGTGCGACGCGCGCGCCGAAGGTGTGACGATCGAAGACCACCACATGCGCGGCTACTGCGCCGGCGCCTACCGGCCGCCGAGCATCCGCGCCTTCCATGACCTGTGGGACAGCCTGAACGCCGCGCGAGGGCACGGCTGGGACGTGAACCCGTGGGTCTGGGTTGTCGAATTCAGGCACCTCGCCTGAGCCACCCTTTCGATAACTTCTCGTTCCCAATGAGGATGAACATGAAAATTCGCCTGAGCGATTGGCTCGCCCGAGAATTCAACCCGGCGCCCGCGATGCGCACGGCCTCACGATGGATCAAGCAGGGCAAGATCTACCCGCCCCCGGTCAAGGTCGGGAACGCGTATTACGTCGAGCAGAACGCTGTCTATCAAGACAGCGCCCGCCCTCGTCTCGTCCATAGGATTGCATGATGGCAGCACGCCCTCGCGTTCGCACACGCGCGAACTGGCCCGAGCACCTCCACGAGCCGCGCCCGGGCTACTTCACCTGGTACGACCCGCGTACGAAGAAGACGCACATCCTCGGTCGCATGCCTCTCGCACAGGCGATCTACGAGGCGACCGAAGCGAACATGCTCGTCGCAACCGGAAAGTCTGGAAAGACGCTTGCTGAGCGAGTCGAGAGCGATTCGCCGACATTCAGCGAGCTGCTCAAGAAGATGCCTGTCTCCGAGAAGCACAACACCGCCCAGAGTCGGAAGCTGGCAGATGGCCGGCTCGAAGCGAAGATCGGCAAGGTCAAGTGCGCCGACCTGACGACGAAGCACTTCGCGGACATCGTCGAGGCGATCCTTGCTGAGGGAAAGACTGCGCTGGCGAAGGTCGTGCGCGCACGCGCCATGGCGATATGCAGGCGTGGCGTGTCGCTCGGCTGGATGAACACCAATCCCGCGGCGCTTACCGAAGGCGTGAAGTTCAAGACGAAGCGCAGCCGCCTGACGCTGGAGTCGTTCCAGAAAATCTTGGAGCTGGCGCCGAGGGTGACGAGCTGGCTGGAGAACGCGATGCTGCTCGCCCTGGTCTCGGGCCAGGACCGGTCAACCTGCGCTCGATGGGAGCGCTCTTGGAACAAGCACGGCCACGCGCGAGTGACGCGACAGAAGACAGGGGTCGTCGTCGAAATCCCGACGTCGCTGCGGCTCGATGCGATCGGGATGACGCTCGCCGACGTGATAGCGCGCTGCAAGAAGACCGGCGTCATCAGCCAGTATCTGATCCACTACACGGGGACGAAAAACGGGACAGTACCGGGCGCGCCTGTGGGCCTGGGGGTCATTTCGGCAGCGTTCGCGCGCGCTCGCAAGAAGGCTGGCATCCCGGATGAGAACGCACCGTCGTTCCATGAAATCCGGAGCCTTTCGAAGCGGCTGTATGACAAGCAGGGGAACGTCGACACGAAGGCGCTGCTCGGCCACATGTCCGACACGTCAGCCGAAACCTACGCGGACGCGCGAGGGATTGAGCCCATTCGGGTGAAGGTGGGTTCTTAACGAATTCTGAACACGTTCTGAACACGCCCTTATGCAACAAGGGTTTCCGCCCGGTCGAATGTTTCAATCAAAAACACGCCTGACCTCGCCGGAATCCTGCACACGTTGGAAATCCGCGTCTTCGCCGACGTCCGGCATGCTCATCAGCACTTGCGCGAATGTCCGTCGCTTCGGCCGACCGAGCGCCTCGGCCAGAATGGCCCGATGTTCGGCCTCGGCGCTCCTGCCGTTGGCCGCGGCCTGCTCGCGCAGGCTCTGAACGATACTGTCATCCACGTTGCGCACCAGAAGATTTGCCATGGGTCCCTCCATCCAGATTGCTATCAATGATAGCGCCGTGACGGTGAATTGCAAGCATTGCTATCATCGTCGCGACCGGACGGAAGACGGTGGTCGGCGTGGGCCGGCGGCAGCAGGCGACAGAAATCCCCTGCGTTCCGCCGCTGGCCCGACGCGTCGAACTGCTGTTGTGCACGGTAAGCCGGATCGAGGCGATGAAAAAGACGGCCGAATGGCCATTCACCGGCGGCCGGCCCGGGCAGATGCGCGTCGTCAGGCGCGCAACGGCATCGAATCCGACGCACGCCGCACGACCATCGCCAGCACCGCCACCAGGATCGCGGCCGCAACCGGCCACATCGTGCCGGTGATGACCGCGGCGAACGCCTGGGCCGGCGCGATCCACGCGAGTGCCAGCACGACCGATTCGAGCCGGTTCGGCCGGACGTTCCGGCAGTCGAGCAACGGGAAGGTCAGCGGCAACACCAGCCCGCGACGGCATACGTTGCGACACGCCGCGCATCGACCATGCGATCGCCCGACCCGCGTATCGTCTCCATCACCCACCCCGCGCCTTGTTGTTCCAGTGAAGTACAGGTGACGCCCGCCACATCGAAACATCATGTTGCATCTCCATGCGGCACGCCGTCGTGACCGTTTGATACCATCAACGTACAAGACCGGCGATCGAACGCCGCACGAAGCGCGCAGAAGACCTTGCATCGACGCGGACCATCCGTGCCTGAAATCCCGATCCAAGCGATCCAAGACACGAGACGCCCTTCAGTGGACCTGATTACCCCTTCTCTGGATACCCTGTTTTCCCCGACTCCCGACAAGCTCTACTTCCCGGCCTGCCTTGCGGCCGTCGCGATCATCGCGTGGCTCGTCGCGAGGCACGTACCGTTCTACCGGTCGGCCGTCGACAAATCGCTGTCGATGCGCCATCCCAACCTGGACGGATTCCGCGGCATCCTGGCGACCTCCGTCGTCTTCCATCACTTCGCGTGCAACCAGGGCTTGCTGTCGACCGGCGTCTGGGGCGCCCCCTCCGACTTCCTGCGCAATCTCGGCACGATTCCCGTCGCGCTGTTCTTCATGGTCACCGGTTTCCTGTTCTGGGAACGCGCATGCAGGGGCACGCTCGACGTGCGGAGCTTCTTCGTCGGGCGCGTGCGGCGCGTCGCCCCGCTCTACCTCTTTTACGCGATCATCATCGTCGCCTGCACGCTGTACTGGTTTCCCCGCAATGTCGTCGACGCACCGATCCGGTTGCTGGCCGACCTGCTCAAAGCCGTTTCGCTCGGCTGGTTCGGGGCATTCCCGGTCAACGGCGCGGAACACACCGGCTACCTGAGCGGCGTCTGGTGGACGCTCGCGTACGAATGGCGGTTCTACGTCGCCATTCCGTTTCTCGCGTGGTTCGTTGCGACGCGTGCATGGCGCAAGCTGCTCGCGCTCGCAATCGTCACGTTCTGCGCCGCGCTGTTCGGACCGCCCGGCGGGATGGCCCTGCTGTTCGCGTTCGGCGCGCTGGCGTTCGAGGCATCGCGGCATCCCGCGATCCGCTCGCTGCTCGGCACGAAATCGGCGGCCACCGTCGCGTTGCTGATTCTCGCCGTCGCCCCGTATCCGGCCGAACGCTACTCGATCGAGGGCGCGCTGCCGCTCTTCCCCGTGTTTCTCTGCGTCGCGTGCGGGAACACGTTCTACGGCGTGCTCGAGACACGACCGCTGGCGCTGCTCGGCACCGCCAGCTTCAGCATCTACATGCTCCACATGGCGATCGTCTACGCGATCGTCCGCGCGTTCAACAAGTTCGTGTTCCCGATCAATTCCGTCGACGACCCCGGCATCTGGGCGCTGTCGCTCGCGTGCGCACTGGTCGCCGTCTTCTGCGCGCTGCTGACCTACCGCTACATCGAGCACCCGTTCATCGCGAAGCGCAACGATGCGCGCCCGGCCCGCGGGACGGTCGAACCCGCTCGCGAGCGGAGCACGGTCGCGCTGTGACGCGCGCGGCTCAGAACCGATACGAGATCCCGATCTGCAGGACCGGATACCAGCGATACCGCGACATCTTCCGATTCAGTTCGTCGAGGCCGCTGGAGACCAGAATCTGGCTCTTCTGTGGTCCAGCCGCGGCGGCCAGTGCCGGCGACAGCGTATATGAGGTGCGCGGGATTCCGTATGCGACGCCGATGTCGGCGACGAAGCCGAGCCCTTTCGACGCCGGCCGATGCCCGTAGCCGATCCCGACGTACGGCATCACGGTCGGATAGCGCGCCTCGGCGACCGCATACATCCCCGGCAGCGCCGGAAAGCGCTTGCCGCCGAATTCATAGGTACCGTTGGTGGGCACCGACACGCCACGGATCTCGTCGTCGTTGAAGCGCAATCCGATCGTCGTGCGAAAGCCGCTGCCTCGCCACGGAAAGATGTCCGCATACAGGCCGCCTTGGCGCAGCTTGATGTCGTCCTGATAGCGGTTGCCGGCCACCGTGAAGTCATGCGTCAGATTGATCGCGTTGAAATCCGCGTGCGCGCCGAGCACCGAATTGAAGCTGACGGCCGCACCGATGCCGACGCCCTGCGTGCCGCCCTGCAGGTAGATTTCCTGCGCGTGCGCGCCGGCGGCGAACACCATCGCCAGCGCTGCCCATTGGTTCACTGTCATTTTCACGGGCGTTCCCCCGACTGTGCCGGGCGCATCGACCCGCCGCGTGCAGCGCATGCCGCCACCCGCAGCGGGTCCCCCGGCACGACACCTTGCAAGCAAGCTTGCTGTTTGACGGATCGAGCGTGCGGTGCCCGTTCGTGTCGCCGATACGACGCTGCGTGCGTCCGACACGTCGGGCCGCTATCCCGCGGCTCGAGCCGATCCCCGATGTTTCGATGTCGTTGCGTGCCGCTCCCGCGATTTATCGTGAATATCAGTCGCGGTTGTGACGAGCGGCACGGGGCTCACCGCAAGGCGTGTGCCATGCGGCGCAAACCCGCGCGGGACAAGCGTCGCCGTCACCGGTCCGGCGTGACGCGTGGGGGAATCGACGGAAATGTTTCAGGAACGCATCTGTTTTCGCACTTCATCGCCGTTCGCGATACGGGTGAGCCACGCATCGCGCGCCGCGACGCGCGTCGGGCAAGCACGCGCGGCTGTGGACGCACGCGAATCGCGACGGCCGGAGAGCGCGTGCGAGCGGTCACAGGGAGAAAAATGTTTCACTGACGTGACCTCGCGCGAGGCGCGCGCGGTCAGGATGCGGGATCGTGCATCGAGGCTCAGGGTGAATACCGAGGACGATGCGCGCACAACCGATCGCGGGTGCGATGGCTGTTCATGCGCTTCGGCATATGCAATGCGGGCAGACGATCCCGGCCTCACTCGATGAGCAGATTCGGGATTGATTCGGCGATGTCAACGCCCAAGACAACTAAAGCACCCTGTTGTCGAGCCCGCCCACCCCGGCGGGCTCCGTCCATCCGCTACAGGCCGTACCCGCCCGACACGTTCAACTGCTGTCCGGTGATGTAATTCGCACGGTCCGACGCGAGAAACACCGCCGCGCGTCCGATATCGTGCGCCTTCCCCCAGCGCTTGAGCGCGAGCATCTTCCGCGTGTCGTCGATCCACGCCGGGTCGAACTGTCCCTGTTCGAGCAGCACCGGAAACATCCCGGCCTCGATCACGCCGACCAGGATCGAATTCGCGCGGATTTCGTATCGCCCCTCCTCGCGCGCGAGGCCCTTCACCAGCGCCTCGTTCGCCGCCTTCGGCGCGACCGACAGCCCGTCGCGATCGGGCCAGCGCAGATGTCCGGCCGAACCGAGCGTCACGAACGACCCGCCGCCCGACGCGCGGAAATGCGGCAACGCGGCCTTCGCCGCATTGAAGAAGCCGAACGTCTCGACCTCGATCGCGCGACGCCAATCGTCGTGCGTCATGTCGCCGATATGGCGCTGGTTCACGAACGGGCCGGCCGCCCACACGATGGTGTGCACGCGGCCGTGCGCGTCGATCGCGGCGGCGAGCGCCGCATCGATCTGCGCGGGATCGGTCACGTCTACGCGATGCGTGGTGGCCGCGACGCCTACGTCGCGCAGGTCGCGCGCGACGCGCTCGGCCACGTCGGCCTTGCTGCGATAACCCACCGCGACCGGCACGCCGACGCGCGCGAACTCGAGCGCGACGCCCTGCCCGATCCCGCCGCTGCCGCCGAACACGAGCACCGCGCCCCGCGGAAATCCGTTGTCGTTCATGCATTCCTCCCAGTGATGGGGCGACTCGCGACGGCGTTCAGGCCGCCGCTTCGGTGCCCGCGCGCAGCCGGTACTTCAGCACCTTGCCGGCCGCGCTCGTCGGCAATTGCTCGACGAACGTGTAATGCCGCGGCACCTTGTAGTTCGCCATGTTGCTGCGCGCCCAGTCGTTCAGTGCGTCGGCGTCGGTATGCGCGCCGGGACGCAACACGACGTACGCATGTCCGACCTCGCCGAGCCGCGTATCGGGCACGCCGACCAGCGCGACCTGCGCGATCGCCGGATGCGCGGCCAGCAGCCGCTCGATTTCGGCCGGATAGCAGTTGAAGCCGCCGACGATGAACATGTCCTTGATCCGGTCGGTGATCTTCAGGTTGCCGTTCGCGTCCACGCAGCCGAGGTCGCCCGTGTGCAGCCACCCCTGCGCATCGACGGTTTCGCGCGTCGCGTCCGGCTGGTTGAAGTAGCCGCGCATCACGTTGTAGCCGCGCACCCAGATCTCGCCGGTCTCGTCCGGCGCGAGCGCCGCGCCGTCCGGCCCCGCGATCCGAAGCTCGACGTCCGGCATCGGCCGGCCCGACGTATAGGCGACCGTCTCGGCGTCGTCGCCGTGCCGGCACAGCGTCGCGAAGCCGCACGATTCCGTGAGCCCGTAGCCGGTCAGCACGGTCTCGAAGCCGAGCTCCGCGCGCATCCGCTCGATCAGGCTCGGCGCGATCGCGGCCGCGCCGGTCACCGCGATCCGCAGCGACGACAAGTCGTGCGCGGCGCGATCGGGCGCATCGAGCAGCGCGTAGTACAGCGTCGGCGGACCGGGCAGCACCGACACGCGCTCGTCGGCAACGCGCCGCAACACGTCGTCCGGCTGGAACACGAGATGCGGCAGCACGGTCGCGCCGCTCGATAGCGCGGCGAGCCAGCCGGCCTTGTAGCCGAACGTATGGAAGAACGGATTGACGATCAAGTAGCGGTCGTCCTGGCGCACCCCGGCGATCGTCGCCCACGCCTGCGCGGCGCGCAGGTTCTGCCCGTGCGCGGTCATCACGCCTTTCGGGCGGCCCGTCGTGCCGGACGTGAACATCAGGTCCATCACGGTGTCGGGCGTTACCTGGGCTTCCCGCTCTCGGACGGCGTCGAGCGGCACGGCCGCGCCGCGCGCGAGGAACGCGTTCCAGGTCTCGTCGTGCGCGCCGGACGGCGGCTCGCCGTCGAACACGACGACGCGTTCGAGCGTTGCGGGCCGGTGCGGCGCGAGCATGACCGGATAGGATTCGCCGAGGAAGGTGCCGCAGCAGAACAGCAGCCGCGCGCCGCCGTCGTGCAGGATGCCGCCCACCTCCATCCCCTTCATCCGTGTGTTGACCGGCACGAGGATCGCGCCGACGGTGTGGATCGCCAGCGCCGCGACGATCCATTGCGGCAGGTTCGGCGCCCATACGGCGATCCGGTCGCCGGCGTCGATGCCGCTCGCGAGCAACGCGCGCGCCGCCTCGACGCGGGCCGCGTCGAGTTCCGCGTAGGTCAGCCGGCCATGCTCCGACTCGATCGCCGGATGCGCGCCGTGGCGCGCGGCAGCCCGCGCGATCAGCGCGGGCGTGGTGAGGATTTCATTGTCCATCGTCATATGCGTCGCAACAGGGGTGCCGCACGCGCCGCCGGCGCGCCGCGGCTCAATCGGGGAACACCACGCGCAGCGCGTCGCTCGCGGGCCGCGCGCAGCATGCGAGTGTCCAGCCGGCCGCGATCTCGTCGTCGTCGAGCACGTGGTTGCTGGCGAGCGCCACTTCGCCGCGTTCGACGCGGCACATGCACGCGCCGCACTGCCCCATCCGGCAGGAATTCGGCGCGGGCAGGCCGGCGCGCAGCATCGCGTCGAGCAGCGTTTCGCCGGGCTCACTGTCGAACGCGAACGCCTCGCCATCCAGCACCGTCTCGATCGCCGCGCCGTCGCCGCACGCGGCGATCGTGCCAGCCGTCGCTGCCGCGGCCGCTGCCGCCGGCTCGGTCTGCACCGGCGCATCGGGCAGCGACGCGAAGCGCTCGACGTGCACGCGTGCACGCGGCAGCCCGAGGCCGAGCATCGCGGCGAGCGCGTTCTCCATGAACAGCGCGGGCCCGCAGATGAACGTCTCCTGCTGGCTGAACGGTCGCGCGAGCTCTTCGAGATGCCGCTGCTGCGGCACGCCCTGCACGCTGTCGAGCCAGTGGATCGCGCGCAGGCGGCCCGGATGGCGGTGCGCGAGTTGCTGCAGTTCGTCGCGGAAAATCACCGAACGCTCGTCGCGGTTCGCATAGATCAGCGTCAGCATCCCGCGTCCGTGCACGAGCGCCGATTTCAGGATCGACAGCACCGGCGTGATGCCGCTGCCGCCCGCAAACAGCAGCAGGTCGCCGTCGAGCGTGCGCGGCGTGAAGACGCCGGCCGGCGGCAGCACGTCGAGCGCGTCGCCCGCGCGGATGCGCTCGCACAGCCAGTTCGACGCGCGGCCGTCGCTCACGCGCTTGACGGTGATCTTCGGCGCCGCGTCGATGCCCGGCGCGCTCGACAGCGAGTAGCAGCGCGCGACGGTCGCGTCCGCGCACGGCACGTTCAGCGTCAGGAACTGGCCGGGCCGGTACGCGAACGCATCGCGCAACGCGGCAGGTACGTCGAACACGAACGAGCACGCGTCGTCGCTTTCGGTGATGACGTCGGCCACGGTCAGCCGGTGGAAGCGCGAATCGCTCATCGCAGATTCCTCACGTCATGCCGCCGCGCGAGCCGCCGGCGCGCCGGGCGTCGTGTACGCGCCGTCGAGATAGACGAGCGGATCGACGTCACCGCTCATCAGCACTTCGCGAATGCGCCCGATGAACACCGTATGCGTGCCGTATTCGAAGCGGCCGTCCTGCTCGCACACGAGGCTCGCCTGCGAATCGTGCAGGTACGGGACGCCGAGCGGCGACGTATGCCAGTCGCCGGTCGTGAAGCGCGCCTCGCCCTTCAGGCGGCCGCTGCAGTCGATCGCGATGCCTTCATGGCGGGCCGACAGCACGTTCACGCAGAACGGCGCGCCCGCGTCGAGCGGCGGATACAGCGACGCATTGCGGTTGATGCAGATCAGCAGCGACGGCGGATCGGTCGACAGCGAATCGACCGCCGTCGCGGACATCGAGTAGCGCCGGCCATCGTGCGCGCTGCTGATGACAGTGACGGAGCGCGCGAGGCGGCGCATCGCGAGCAGCATGTCGGTGCGCAGCGGATGGGTAGTGATTTCGCTCATCATTGGACTCCGTCAAGTTCTGTCGTGGACGGCCGGGGTGCCCCGCCGCCGGCGTCGGCCGCTTGCGCAGCCAGGTGGTCGGCGGCGATGAAGCCGAAGGTCATCGCCGGACCGAGCGTCGAGCCGGCGCCGGGATAGCTCGTGCCCATCACCGATGCACTGGTGTTGCCGATCGCGTAGAGGCCGTCGACCGGCGCGCCGTCGGCGCGCAGCACGCGCGCATGCGCGTCGGTGACGAGCCCGCCTTTCGTGCCGATGTCGCCCGCGTCGATCCGCACCGCGTAGAACGGCGCCTCGTCGACCGGCCCAAGGCACGGATTCGGCGCGTTGCGCGGATCGCCGTAATACGTGTCGAACAGGTTGTCGCCCTTGCCGAACGCTTCGTCGATGCCGGTCGCCGCATAACGCGCCATGTCGCGCAGCGTGTCGTGCAGCCCTGCCGCATCGACGCCGATCCGCGCGGCGAGCGCATCGATCGTGTCGGCCTTCACGAGCACGTCGCGAAACGCGTCCGGAATCCGCGCATCGGGCATCATCGACGCCGGCATGATCGGCCCGCACGGATACTTGCGGCGAAAGCGCGCGTCGAACACCATCCACGCCGGCACGCACGCGCCGGTGCGCGCATGGTCGCGATACATCGCCGGCACGAATTCCGAATACGGCGCGGCTTCGTTGACGAAGCGCTTGCCGAGGCCATTCACGATCACGCAGCCCGGCAGGTTGCGTTCGACGAACAGCGCGCGCTGCTTCTCCTCGCCCGCGACGCCGACCGTCGGCGCGCCCCACACGTGTTCCATCAGCGCGAGCGCGCCGCCGAGCCGGTGGCCCTCGGCGATCGCATCACCGGTATTGGCCGGCGGCGTCGCGCTCCATTGCATTTGCGTCGGCTGCGGCAGGTAGCGTTCGCGCATCGGCTGGTTGCGCTCGAAGCCGCCCGCGCCGAGGATCACGCCGCATCGCGCGACGATCGTCACCGGCTGTCCGAAGCGCTGCGCCCGCACACCCGTCACGCGACCGTCGACGTCGAGCAGGTCGCGCATCGGCGTGTCGAGCCATACCGGCACGTTGCGATCGAGCAGCGCGCGGCGCAGCCCGCCGATCAGCGCATTGCCGAGCGTCAGGCGCCGGTCGCGCCGCGTGCGGCGGCGCACGCCGATATCGAGCCAGTAGCGGCCGAACTGCGCGATCGCGAGCTTCATGAAACCCGGCCCGCGCGAGAACAGCGTGTGCGCCTCCCTCGACGTCACGGCCACGCGGCCGCCGATCAGCGTGCCCGGCGACGCCGGCCGCAACCGGTCGAGCTCGTCGCCGAGCCGCGCGCCGTCGAACGGCAGCGGATCGAGCGCGCGATAGCCCGGCATCGCGCCCGGCAGCTTCTGGAAATAGTCCGCGTACTTCGGCAGCGCCTGGTAGCGCACCGGCGTCTTCGCTTCGAGGTAGCGCAGCATCTCGGGCGCCTGGTCGAGATACGCGTCGAGCCGCTCGCGCGACGAAGCGCCGGCCGTGCACGCGTCGAGATAGCGGCGCGCAGCCTCGCGCGTATCGGTCGCGCCGAGTGCGGCGATGTGGTGGTTGCACGGCACCCAGATGCCGCCGCCCGAGATCGCCGACGTGCCGCCGTACAGCGCCGTCTTCTCGATCACGACGACGGACAGCCCGCGGTCGGCCGCGCGGCACGCCGCGAGCAGCGCGCCCGCGCCCGAGCCGACGACCACGACGTCGAACACGTATTGCTGCGCTTGCTTGTCGTTCATCGCGGTCTCGTCAGATGAAGTAATCGGTGTTCTCGCGGCCGAGCATCACCGCGCCGAGGTTCTGGCCGAAGCGGTCCACGTTGTTCGCGTAGTGCGCGCGGGCCGCGTGCAGGTCGAGGAAGCGGCGCACCAGCGGATTGCGGTGATAGATGCCGTTGCCGCCCGCATAGCGCAGCAGCGCGTTCGCGGCCTGCGCGCAGCGCTCGGCCACCTGGGCGGACTGGTAGCGGAAATGCACGCGGCGTTCGATCGACACGGCCGGGCCGCCCGTCACCGACGCCATCAGTTCCGCGAAATTGCGCTTGAGCAGCACCGTCATCTCATCGATCGCGACGGCCGCGTTCGCACATGCGTTCTGCGCGCCCGGATCGTCGGTCGTCTTCGCGCCGCTGTTGGCCGACACGCGCGTGGCCGCATAGCCGGTGAAGTCGTCGAGCGCGCCCTGCAGCGCGCCGATGCACGACGTGCACACCGCGCGCACGAAGATCTGCGCGAACGGCAGCTTGAACAGCGGCGCGTCGTTGACGGCGAGGCCGGGGCTCGTGCCCATCATCCCGTCGATCGCCTTGTGCGTGCGGTACGCGGGCACGAACACGTCGTCGACGACGATGTCGTGGCTGCCGGTCGCGCGCAGCCCGAGCACGTCCCAGTCCTGCTGGATCTGGTAGTCGGATTTCGGCAGCAGGAACGTGCGGTATTCCGGCGGCTCGCCGGCAACGGCCGGCGGCACCAGTGCGCCGAGGAACACCCATTCGCACAGCTCGCTGCCGCTCGAGAACTTCCAGTGGCCCGACAGGCGGAAGCCGCCGTCGACCGGGCTCACGCGGCCGACCGGCATGTAGGTCGACGCGATCAGCGTCGCCGGATCCTTGCCCCACACGTCCTGCTGCGCGCGTTCGTCGAACAGCGCGAGCTGCCAGTTGTGCACGCCGACGACGCCGTACACCCACGCGGTCGACATGCAGCCGCGCGCGAGCGCCATCTGGATGTCGAAGAAGGCCTGCGGCTCGAGCTCGTAGCCGCCGTAGCGCTTCGGCTGCAGCACCTTGAAGAAGCCGGCGGCCTGCATGTCGGCGATCGTCTCGGCCGGGATGCGGCCCTGCGCTTGCGCCTGCTCGGCGCGGCCGGCGAGCGTCGGCGCAAGCGCCTCGGCCCGGGCGATCAGCGTGGCGGCCAGTGCGTTCGAATCGTTGTCGCGATGCACGAATGTCTCCTTGATGCGGAGCGCGCGCGGCGGCGCCCACCCCGGTCTCTCTCTAAGTGGTTCGTCGCGGGCGGCGCCGCGAGCGAGGGTTCCTGCTGCCGATGGTCGGTCTCGCGCGGCCGCGCCGCATCGTCCGAAGGGACGACGGGCGCGGCGCGGCCCTGCCCGCCTCACGCGCAGGCACGCTCCTTCTCGTTGTTGAAGAACGGGATCACATGCTCGCCGATGTTGCGGATCGTCTCCATCTGCGCGTCGTGCGGCACCGTGCCCATCTGGCACAGGAACAGCACTTCGTCGACGCCCGCTTCCTGCAGGCGGCCCACGTAGCCGATGCAGTCGTCCACGGTGCCGTACGCGTGGTTCGGGTTCATCATCGCGAGCGCCGGATCGGCGAAGTTCACGACGACTTCCTCCGACGCGAAGCGCGAACGGATCACCATCTCGCCGGTATCGGCCTGCACGAGGTCGTCGCCCCACTTCGCCGGGTCCGGACGCTCGCCGCCCGTGTACCAGTACGCGAGCGACTCCATGAAGTAGCGCTGGCCGCGGATGCCGATCTTGCGGGCCTTCTGGCCGTCGGCCATCACGACCGTCGGGCACAGCGCCGCGAGATGCTGGGTCGGGCGGAAGCCGACCTGGTCTTCCGGCTTGCGGTTCGCCCACGCTTCGCGATAGATCGCGTTTTTCTTCGCGACTTCATCGGGGCCGCCGAAACCGAGCACCAGCGCGCCCATGCCGCGCTGGCCGGCGCGCAGCAGCGCGTCGGTGTTCGTGCACGCGAGGTACATCGGCGGATGCGGATCCTGGAACGGCTTCGGGTGGATCGGACGCTTCGGAATCTTGATGTACTTCCCGTCGTGCTCGATCTCGTCCTGCACGAACATCTTTGGCACCAGATACATCGACTCGTCGATCATTGGCTGCAGCTCGTTGAGGTCGTAGCCGAACGCGCCCGCCTCCTGCTGGCTGCCGCCCTTGCCGACGCCGAAATGCACGCGGCCGCCCGACAGGATGTCGAGCAGCGCGACGCGCTCGGCGACCTTGATCGGATGGTTCATCGCCGGCGGCAGGCACACGACGCCATGACCGAGCCCGATGCGCGTCGTGCGCCCGGCCAGGTACGCAAGGAAGGTTTCCGGCGCGCTCATGTGCGCATAGTTGGTCAGCGACGTGTGCTCCACGCACCAGATCGTGTCGAAGCCGACCTGCTCGGCCAGCAGCGCCTGTTCGACCGTCTCCTTGAACACCCGGTGGTCGCCCTCGCGCGATGCGTCGGTGGTCTGGGCTTCGTAGATAAGGGAAAACTTCATTGCGTGCGTCTCCATGTATGTTGGACGAGTCGGGGTCGTGCAGCCGCCCGCACGGTACGGACGAATAGCGACGGTCCACGGATGGGAGTGTCGGCGCGCGGGCCCGCACGGGCATCGTCTGTTTGGAGTAACGGGCCGCCCGCGGGGACAGAGGGGTTTCACCGTCATCCGATCGGACTGCGTCGCGGCCGACACCGCGCGCTAGCATCGAACGACGGTGCGGTGCGCGCCGCCCACATCACGACAAGGGAGAGAGGGAATGAAGGTATCGATGCTGCTGTACCCGGTCGACGACATCGACACGGCCTTGCCGTTGTTCGTCGATGGACTGGGCCTGAACGTGAAATTCCGCGACGGCGACCGCTACTGCGCGCTCGACGGCGGCCCACTGACGATCGCGCTGGTGGCCGGCGACGAGCAGATCGTCGAGCGCGCGGCGCTCACGCTGCGCGTGGATGAAGGCGACGACCTGTACGCGGCGATGGCGCGGGTCGTGAAGGCCGGCGCGTCGGTGCGCGTGCCGGTGCAGGCCGGGCCGCACGAATTCCGCGCGGTGCTGGAGGACAAGAACGGCGCGCTGCTGGTGATTTCGCAGAAACGCGCGGCATGACGCGGCATCGTGTGGCGCGTGGCCCGGCCGGATGCGGCGCGAACGGCAGCTGTCGGCAGCTATCAGGTAACGAAGTACGCTACACGCCTTGATCCGCCGCGCCGGGTGCGCGCAGGTCGCTGGTTTCCAGCAGTTCGAGCAGCGTGCCGGCCGGCTGGCTGAGCCGCTTCGCGGCGAGCGCGATGAATTCGACGTCGGGCAGCGCAGGCAGCCCGTCGCCGTTTACCGGCGTCGCCAGGCCGCGCGCCGACAGATACTGCGACGTCGCGGTGAGCCCGAGCCCGGCCCGCGCGGCCGCGATGCAGCCCGGCTGGCTGCTGCTCGAACACACGACTTCCCAGCCGATCCCCTTTTCCGCGAGCGCGTTCAGCACGACCGCGCGCGTGACGCTCGGCTCGGCCACCAGCACGAGCGGCAGCGGCCGCTCCAGGTCGACCACGGTGCCCGGCCGCGCGACCCACTCGAGCCGCGCGCGCAACAGCGGCGTGCCGCGCCGCTCGCCGAGCCGCCGCTTGCCGATCATCAGGTCGAGCGCGCCTGCATCCATCAGTTCGTAGAGCCGGCTCGTCATGCCGGTCGTGATTTCCAGCGCGACGTCGGGGTGCGCGGTGCGAAACGCCGCGAGCACGTCCGGTAGCGCGACCAGCGCGAGGTCGTCCGACGCGCCGAGCCGCACGCGGCCCTGCAGCCGCGGCTTGCGAAACTGCGATTCCGCACGATTCAGCGCCTGCAGGATCACGTTCGCATGCACGAGCAGCGCCTCGCCGTCGGCCGTCATCGCGATCGAATGGGTGTCGCGCACGAACAGCCGCCGGCCGACGCTCTCTTCGAGACGACGGACGTGTTCGCTGACGCTCGACTGGTTGAGCCCGAGCTGCCGCCCCGCTTCGGTGAAGCTGCGGCAGTTCGTGACGGTCGCGAACGTCTTGAGCCAGACGGGATTGAGCATTCCGCATTGTCATCGCTGATTACGATGACAGTCAATGCCATCAGGCAGCTTCCCGATGACCACCGGAATCGATACCATCCCATGCTTGTAGACCGGCCGTGCCACGTCGCCATGCCGGTCGCCGCACCTCCCACTTCGTCATGTCCCGCGAACCCTCACATTCCGCGCTGCTGTGGATCGTCGCCGCCGCGTTCTTCATGCAGTCCCTCGACACGACGATCGTCAACACCGCGCTGCCGTCGATCGCGCAAAGCCTGCATGCGTCGCCGCTCGCGATGCAGCCGGTCGTGGTCGTCTACACGCTGACGATGGCGATGCTCACGCCGGCGTCCGGCTGGCTCGCCGACCGGTTCGGCACGCGCCGCGTGTTCTCGCTCGCCATCCTGGTGTTCTCGCTCGCATCGATCGGCTGTGCTGCGTCGCACACGCTCGGCCAGCTCGTCGTCGCGCGTGCCGTGCAGGGCATCGGCGGCTCGATGCTGCTGCCGATCGGGCGGCTTGCGGTGTTGCGCCGCGTGCCGGGCGAACAGTACGTCGCGGCGATCGCGTTCGTGTCGATCGCCGCGCAGCTCGGCCCGATCGTCGGGCCGACGCTCGGCGGCTGGCTCACGCAGGCGATTTCCTGGCACTGGGTGTTCATCGTCAACGTGCCCGTCGGCGTGGTCGGCTTCCTCGCGGTGCAGCGCTTTCTGCCGCACGACCAGGCGACGCAGCCGCCACCGTTCGACTTCATCGGCTGTGCATTGCTGTCGGTCGCGATGCTCGCGCTGTCGCTCGCGATCGATCCGCCGATGCCCGCGCACCGCACCGGCTGGGCGATCGGGCTCGCCATGCTCGGCGTGGCGAGTGCGCTCGCGTACCTCCCTCACGCACGGCGCCGCGCGCAGCCGCTGTTCCGGCTCGGGTTGTTCCGCGAGCCGAACTTCGGCTCGGGGCTGCTCGGCAACCTGCTGTGCCGGATCGGCACGAGCGCGGTGCCGTTCATGCTGCCGCTGCTGATGCAGGTGCAGCTCGGCTATACGCCGCTGCAGTCGGGGATGATGATGCTGCCGGCCGCGATCGCCGGCGTGATCGCGAAGCGCTGGATCGCGCCGCTCGCGAAACGCTTCGGCTACGCGACGTTTCTGGTCGTGAACACGGGGATCGTCGGCTGCGCGATCGCGGGGTTCGCGCTGGTGTCGGCGCGGCCCGCGCCGGCGCTGGAGATGGCGTTGCTGATCGTGTTCGGCGCCGCGAACTCGATGCAGTTCGCCGCGATGAACGCCGTGACGCTCAAGGGGCTGTCGCATGCCGACGCCGGCAGCGGCAACAGCCTGTTCACGATGATGCAGATGCTGGCGATGGGGCTCGGCGTGTCGATCGGCGGCGGGCTCGTGAACCTGTTCGCCGCGCGTTGGGGCTCGATGGCGAACGGCTTCATGCTGTCGTTCGTCTGCATGGGCTCGGTCACGCTGCTGTCGTCGGTCGTGTTCCGGCGGATCGATACCGCCGCGCCGCCGAGGCCGGTCGCGCCGCGGCCGTCCGCGTAATATTCGCCCGTGTGGTGAAGATGGCAAGCGCCCGTAGTGGACGGAGCCCTACCGGGCCTGGCAGTCCGGTTTATTGGTCGGAGAGCGATTTATGCAGGCGCGTGGATAACGACCGGCGCTTTGGCCTCGTCGTCCGTCATGATCAATACCCCGCTTCCTTCTGGTGTCGGACAGTCAAGATCGTGACCACATCGCCATCGAAGCGGTACCGGGCCAGATAACCGCGATCCCCGAAATCGATGGTCCACTCCCGATACTGATCGGGGAGATCTTCTATCAGACGTCCCATTCGAGGGTGAGTACCGAGAGCCTGAACGCCTCGTCTAATCGCTTCGCCAGCCCGCCTCGCGGCGTCGGGATTCTTCGACAACAGAAAATCGCGCAGTCGCTGCAGGTCTCGGATAGCCGCCGGTGCAAAGATTACTTGTGGCATTCCGGCGAGGGCAATTCGTTTTCAGTTCCCCAACTCGCGAGCCACTTATCCACTTCCTCAGCGGTCGCGTGCAGGCCAGTCGCCTGAAATTCATCCCATGCCTTGAGCGTGTCCTGATTCAACGCCTCGCGCTTTTCTTCGCGCTCGACATACTGCTCAATGGCCTCACGCATGATCCAATGGGCGGTACGCCGGCGTGCTTCGGCCAAGTGCTGAACCCGCCCTTTCAATTCATCATCAAGCTTGATGGATGTTGCCGTAACCATGACAACGGCCTCCGTAGCAAAAGGTAGTACCGGCGACTACTATAGATCCAAGCACGGCCCGAGTCCATGCAACCCCAATATCCAAGCTATCCCGTTCCTACCCCTCATCGCTTGCTCGGATGCCGTGAGTCGTACGTCACCGTCGCTATGGGCGCGGCGTCGATACGTGGGCCCAGGCGGGACCGAGCTCCCTGCTACGTCAGTTCACCTGGCGGCGCTCGACGACACGCTTGAACACCCAGCGGATCGACGAAGCGTCGGCCGGCGGTTGCGCGACGCGGTACTCGTCGACTTCCAGCACGTATTGATAGCCGGGCTGGTACGCGAAGCCCTCGATACCCGCGTACCACAGGCTCCACGGCTCGGCCGGACTGCTGCGCACCTGCAGGCAGTCCATCGGTGCGACGCCCGTGCAGCGCGCCGCCTGCGGCGCGACATAAACGGTCCGGGTCACGGGCCGGCCGTCCGTGGGGCGGGCCGCGCGCGGGTCCGTCGCGGCTGCGTCCGTCTGGCATCCGGCGAGCAGCGTGCTGCCGGCAATCACGGCCGCGCCGAGCAGCGTTCGGGTCTTGCGAATCATCTGAAGGTCCTCAGGAAGCGTTGGCGGGCCGATTAGACGAGCGCCGCGCCGGGAAAGTTCACAAACAGCTTACAGCCGGCGTGCCGCTTCCTCACGATCGCTCGTCGCGACCGCAATCCTCGACGAGCGGGGCACGGTCATGAAGACCCATTCCGTTGTGGACGAGATCTTCGCGGAATGCGACGGCCTGCGCCTGGGTGCCGGCGTGCTCGAGGCGTCGCGGACGTTGCTGTCGACAGCGGCTGCACCGCGTGGTGATCGTGTATTACCATCGGCGCTTCCTCGTCCGCTTCGTCGCGCCGCCTGCGCCCCCGTTCGCATGACCTTACCCGTTCCGTCCGACGCCGCGCTGCGGCCGCAGCCGCTGGATGCGCTGACCGTGCCGGCCGCGCTCGACGGTCGCGCGGGCACGAACCGCGCGAACGGCGCGCATCCGCAGATCGCCGCGACCCACGATCTCGACGCCGTGCGCGCATGGCTCGCCCGCTTCGTCGATACGCCCACCACGTTCCAGAACTACCGCAAGGAAGCCGAGCGCCTGCTGCTGTGGGCCGTGATCGCGTGCGGCAAGCCGCTGTCGTCGCTCACGCACGAGGATCTCGTCGTCTACCGGCAGTTCCTGCTCGCGCCCGCGCCGGCCGACGTGTGGTGCGCGAACGGCGGCCGCAAGCATCCGCGCGGCGACCCGCGCTGGCGGCCGTTCTACGGGCCGCTGTCGGCGGCCAGCCAGCGGCAGGCGATGGTGATCCTGAACGTGATGTTCTCGTGGCTCGTGCAGGCCGGCTATCTGGCCGGCAATCCGCTCGCGCTGTCGCGGCAGCGGCAACGGCGGCCCGCGCCGCGCGTCACGCGCCATCTCGGGCCGCCGCTGTGGCAGGCGGTCAAGGACGCGATCGCCGCGATGCCGCGCGACGATGCGCGCGCCTCCTTCCATGCGGATCGTGCGCGCTGGGTCTTCACGCTGCTGTATCTCGGCGGGCTGCGCATCACCGAGGCAGCCGATACGACGATGGGGCAATTCTTTGCACGGCGCGACGCGAACGGACGCGACCGCTGGTGGCTCGACGTGACCGGCAAAGGCGGCCGGCAACGGCTCGTACCGGCCACCGCCGAGATGATGGCCGAGCTGGCGCGCTACCGGCGCGCGCACGGCCTGCCCGCACTACCGGCCGGCGGCGAGCACACGCCGCTCGTGCTGCCGGCCGGTCACACGCGCAGGCCGCTCACGCGCGCGGCGCTGCACCGGATCGTGAAGCAGGTGTTCCGGTTCGCGGCCGACTGGTTGCGTGCGCAAGGAGATGCCGGCGAAGAACAGGCGCGCGTGCTCGAACAGGCATCGGCCCACTGGCTGCGCCACAGCGCCGGCTCGCACATGGCCGACGGCCGTGTCGACCTGCGGCTCGTGCGCGACAACCTCGGGCACGTGTCGCTGACGACGACGAGCCAGTATCTGCACGCGGACGACGACTGGCGGCACAGCGAAACCGAGGAAAAGCACCGGATCGGATGGTGAACGGCGCCCCGTTCGCCCGGTTCAATACACGGCCACCCAGTGGCCCGGCACCCACGCCCAGTGATTGCCGGCCCAGCGGTAATGGCCCTTCGCCCAGCGATAGCCGGGTGCGGGCGGCGGCGGCGCCACCTCGACGATCGGCGCAGGCTGCGGCGGCCGCGCCGGTTCGACCACGCATGCGGACATCAGCGCAGCGCTCGCGCTCACCAGTACGGCAAGCGATACGGATCGGATCTTCATCGTCGATTCTCCCTGTCGTGTAATCGGTTGGCGGATGCGAACGCGCGCATGCCGCGCGTCACGCGGTTGCGCGAATGAGGCCCCTCATCGGCCGCGTCGTGCCGCTTTCCGCGAACAGCGTGGACGCGGTACGGCCGGGATCGAGCCGCAGGCTTTCGGCGGCCGCGCCCGCGATCAGCGCGTCGAGCGACGCGGTCGGTTTCAGGTCGCGCCCTTCGTACAGGTCGCCCGGCCGCAAGCCAGGCCAGTCGGCGATCACGCGGCCGCCCGCGACCGCCCCGCCCGCCAGCATCGCGACCGACGCCTGCCCGTGATCGGTGCCGCCCGTGCCGTTCGCGGCGGCCGTGCGCCCGAACTCGGTCGCAACCAGCACCGTGGTCTGCTGCCACACGGGCCCGAGTCCGTCGCGCAACGCAGCGAGCATCGTGTCGAGCGCCTTCAACTGATTCGCGAGCCGGGCGTTCTGCGCGCTGTGCGTGTCCCAGCCGCCCGTCTCGATCATCGCGATCCGCGGGCCATCATCGCGCGCAAGAAACGTCGCCGCGAGCTTGCCGACGCCTGCCGGGTCCTGGCGCGCATGCGCATCGCCGGCGAGCCCGCGCGCGGCCATCGCCGACTGCCACAGCGGCCCGAGCTGCGCGTCGGCCTCGTAAAGCGCCGATACACGCGCGAGCAAGTCGTCCGGCGCGGCCGGCAAACCGGACGCCGCATACGACGCGGCCTGCACGCCGCCGCGCAATGCGAGCGGCACCGTCGGCGCGAATGCGATCGCGCGCTCCCGCGTCGCCGGCAACATCGCGGCGAGGCGGTTCAGCCAGCCGTCCTTCACCTGGTACGGCGCGCGGCCGCCCGTCTCGAGCACGTTCTGGCCGTCGAAATGCGAGCGGTCGCGATACGGCGATGCGATCGCATGGACGAACAGCGCCTGTTTGTCGCGAACCATCTGTGCGGTCTGCACCAGCGAAGGATGCAGCGCGAACGTGCCGTCGACGCGTGTCGCCGTCGATGGGTCGATCGCCAGCGGGCCGCGCAGCGACGCATACGCGGGCTCCGCATACGGGACGACGATGTTCAGCCCGTCGGCCGCGCCGCGCTGGATCACGAACACGAAGCGCCGGTCGGTCTCGACGTTCGCGAACACGATGCGCGGTGCGACGAGCATCGCCCCCGCGCCGGCCGCGGCAATGCTCAGGAAGTGCCGACGGGTAATGGATCGAGCCATGTTCATCTCCGTTGGAAATCGGGTGACACGAGCAGCAGCGCGAGCGACGTGGTCGCGCTTTCGGCACGCGAGAGCGCAGTCGCCGTCGGCTCGCTCAGCGAGCCCGCCAGCAGCGTGTTGCCGAGCGTGCGTGGATCGAGCCGGTCGCCCGTGCGGGCGGCGAGCCGCTGCGCGATCTCCACGCGTCGCACCAGCGCGTCGGGCGCGGCCCAGCTCGCGGCCAGGTCGTCGTAGCCGGCCGGCGACCCGGGCCGCCACACCGGCTGGCCGAGTTGCGCGAGCAGCGGCGCGGCCTTCAGGTCGCCCGCGTCGCGCCAGCCGAGCCCGCGCAGCGACGACACGGCCCACTCCCACGGCGTCTTGAACTTGCGATTGACCGGCGACCATGCGTCCGGCGCTTCGACGAGCGCGCGATAGACGGTCGGCAAATCGCCACCGCTCGTCTCGAATGCGCGGGCGAGCCGCTCGATGAGCGCGGGCGGCGGGTTGTCGGCGACGAAATGGCGCGCGAGCTGGAACGCGATATGCCGGCCCGTTGCCGGCGAACGTGCGAGGTCGCCGAGGATCGCGCGCGCCTGCGCTTCGCCCGGCTGGTCGTAGGTGCGGCCCATTACCGTGCGCGCGCCCGGTTCGTGCAGCTTCGGGCGAAACACGAACGCGCCGGGCGCCGCATCGCCGGGCTGCGGCCCGCGTCCGCCGGCGATGCTCCAGCCGGTCAGCGCACGCGCGAATTCCGTCACGTCCGCTTGCGTATAGCCGGTCCGTACGCCGAGCGTATGCAGCTCCATGATCTCGCGCGCGAGGTTCTCGTTGAGACCGCGCCGCGCCGCTGGATTGCGGGCTTCGGCGCGCAGCGCGGCCGGACTGTCGGGGCCGACCGAGCGTGCCTGATCGAGGAACAGTTGCATCGCGGGATGCTGCTCGACAGCGACGAGCATGTCCTCGAAGCGGCCGAGCACGTGCGGGCGGATTGCGTCGCGCTCGAATGCGCCCGCGTACGCGGCGACCTGCCCCTTGTCGACCGACACCGCGAAATGGTTCGCCCAGAAATGCACGAGACGCTCGATGAACGGCGCGGGTGCGGTGAGCGCGCTGTTCAGCCGCGCGGTGACCGCACTGCGATACGCGTCGTAGCCGTCGCGACGGATCGACTGCGCGGTCGCGCGCTTGGCCGCCGCGTCGTCGCTCGTCATCGCGTTGCGGGTGTTCGCGAAGCGCGTCGCGAGCGTGACCGCGTCCGGTTCAGCGGCCCATGCGGCCGGCCGCGCGTCGTAATGGTCGAATTGAGCAATGAGCGCCGCCTTCGGATCCGCAGGCGGCGCTTCGTCGGCCCGCGCGCCGAGACCGAAGCGGTTCAGCGCGATGGCAGCCGGTGAGATGTCGTTCGGATGGTCCATGACGGGGGTTCTCGCGATGCGTACCCGTGTTTAACGGACGCCGGCGGAAAATCCGTCGCGGAAGGGGGGATATTTTTTGGGGGCGGTGTCGCCCGAGGGGCTGGGATCCGGATTGAGCCATGAAGAGTCACACGCCTGCCATAGCAACCGGACACAGAGGCGGCCGCTTCGCCCAAAACAACGGACGCTCGCACTCCGCGTCCGACACCAAACCGATGGACTCATTTCGAAGCACGCCTCCGTGCATGTTGCGTAGTTGAAACATTCATGCAGGTTCGGCGGCAATTCATATCGTTGGATCGAATTTGTGACGCCGATGCGCTGTTCCACTTTTTCCGGCCAATCCTTATCTGGCCTGGCATTCCGCCTCCCGATCCGGCGAGCCGCCGTTACGTGATTGAAACAAAGCCGCTTCCCGAATGTTTCACCGCCATATCGCTGGCGACGTGCAGCCCCAAATCCATTGGCCTCTCTCGAACTGGTCCGCAACTTGCGTCCCTTCTCGTGCACACCAGAATCCGCACGGCCAGCCGGCTCGACGCGGGCGGCAAACAATCATCCAGAGGTGTCGGGGAAATCATGTCCAAATACGTATCGGCCTTCATGCGGCTGCTGTCTCGCATCACTGATCCTGTTACGCATTGCATGACGTCGTCGGAGAGGCACGGCCTCGTTGGCGCCAGATGCGTCAATACGGTCCACCCAGTCGCCAAACGTCGCGAAGCCCCCTGGCTATAGTCGAAAACCAGGAACGCCGTTCCGCTAGCGCGCCACACGGGTAATCCGCACGCAAGGCAACTGAGTGCCGAACGTGCCGGGCATTTGAAGAATCTCTCGCCCGGCACTTAAACCGCTTCGCGCTTTCGACCAACAACGGGAAACTCGCTGGAGTTCGTCACCATCTCAGATGGTGGGGCGCGTTGAAAGACGGATTCGCGCCGTCGCGAATATTCGTGAAACGCGGTGAGAGCATTGAATCTTCTGTGCAGACGCATTTCGGCACATCTATTGTGAGTGGCGGTTGTACTTTGGAACGGGCCGTCATTTCCGAACTTGCGCGTAAGTCTGGTCTGGGTCGAGTGGCGACCGCCCGACGTAGCGCACACTTAATCTCCCGTCATTTGCAGCCTCTGCTTTACTGTATCCGAACGATGGAGTCTGAATAAAATGATAGCGAAAGAAAAACGCTCTATCCCGCTTCTACAGCCGGAAGCGCCACGACTAGTTAAGATAGCGGTCGTGCTGTTTGCACTTGTTTGGCTCAGGCAGATGCTTTTTTTCACCCCCCTTCTTCTAAACGACTTTCGCCAAGGCCTCTATGCGTCTCGGGGAGAGCAGCAGGCCATTGCAACCTTGGCCTTCTGGCTTGCCATTAATGCCATGTTGATAATTGCAATGGTCTATCAAAAAAATTGGGCCAGGATTACACAATTGCTATCGACGTTGGCCGGACTACTCCTTATTGCATGGAGCGTTACGTTTACAAACGACTTTAAGCCTGGCATCGTGTATTTCTCTGATGTGGTGGCGACTGTTCTGCTCTTTCGGCCCTCCGCCGATGCTTGGTTCAAGAAGCGTCAGTATTAGTCCGCTATGCGAACCGGCCGCTCGATCGACAACGTAATGGAGCAGGCTAACGGTGGCTAGTGGCCAGCAGTACGCGTTCACCAATCGGCCGGAAAGCAGTCGTCGGGGATACCAGCGTCCATTCTGTAGTACGCGCACGTCGAGGGATTCCTCCGCAGGCATTGTCAGCCGTCACGAGCGCGGATGATGTAGCGCACTACGTGCAAACTCAGGAGCGATTGCGCGGCCTATTCGCAGGCTAAGCTCAACACTGTAGCCACGCGGCTCAATGAGCGTCCGCGAAAGACACTAGACTTCGATACACCGGCTGAGCGACTTCATCAATTCGTTGCATCGACGGGTCGAATCCGCAGCCAGAAGCGGTCTTTCGACAGTTGGTGCTAGATCGTTGACACCAGGGCGTCCACGGACGCATGCTCCAACCCAATCGCCCGCGATGATCCGTTGAGAACCGTTCTCGTTGCGATGTAACTGGTGCTGCGCATCGGAGGTGGCAATGGCAAAAACTCGGAAGCTGCTCTCCCAACGACGCACTGTGATACACGCTGGATTATGGGTACCACTTTACTTGGCGCTAATACCTTGGGCGTCGCTCGCATCCCCTCGGCAAGACCTCGAAATACGGGGAAAAAGATTTCGTACTGAAATCGACAAAGCGTATCAGAAGCTCCCCAAAAGCGGCCCGACGCAAGAGATAGAGGAAGCTGGGGACATTACTTGGCTCGCAGTTCGCTACATTCCTGTCGGAAGTTCATTTGACGACGCCGAAGTTATTCTTCGCGCCGCCGGATTTTCAGTCAGGCCACGGCCGGGGCCAAATCAGCCGGGTAAACTACCGCATAGATATGATGTCGTTGCGAGGATTGAGCAGTACCGTACAACATTGTTTTTCTCGCGCACCGACGTGTATGTACTTCTTTCGCCCAAAGCTCCCGGCGATTTTTATGACGGTGTTTCGGCGATTTTCGCATCTTTCACGACGAGTTATTTGTAGCGACATTGCACGCATCAGGCCCGCGAGGTACTGTTCAAAAGTTGGTTGTGTATATTAATTTTGCAGGCATCCAGAGGCAGATCAGGGGTGAGTACGAGATTGAGATGACGTTTGCGGGTATGTCGTTGGGTCGCGTACTCGTGTGACAAGGAAAAGTTGCTTTGTCGGGCCACATCCGGACGTCGGCTCTGAGCCACATCGGACGCTCGCCGGCCGGCCATGATGTCACTCGTAGCCATTGACGGGCGGCGAAGGCCGGCGATGCGATACCCTGCGGTGCGGAATACGAGGCCGGCTTATGATGAAACGGCGGGGATGGAGAGGTGCCATGAACTGAAAGATCGCGTCGCGCGGTGCGTTTGCGCTTGCCCACAACAGACCGCCGTGTGCGTCGATGATCGAGCGGCAGATCGACAGCCCCATGCGCATCCCGCTAGCCTTCGTCGTATAAAAAGACTCAAAGAGGCGCTCGACGTGCTCGGGAGCGACACCCGCCCTGGCATCGCGCACCGTCACGAGGCGGCACTTGGCTCATGAATGGCGGTGCTGACCGTCAATTCCCGCGCCCCATCGCCCATCGCGCTCATCGCCTAACTGGCATTGATAATCAGGTTCAGCTTCACCTGCTGGAGTTGCACCCGGTCGCCTTTGATGAGCGGCCAGTCCTCTGCAAGCCGCAGCCGCACCGAGACGTCGCTTCTGTTAGCTTCACTCGACGGGTGGTCGAGTGGACCCCAACCTTGCGCCCTGTCCCTGTCACCGGTTGACATGTCGGACAGAGCACTCAGGCGGCAATCCTACTTCTGGAAAATGGAGATGTTTTCGGCAAGCCAGTGAGTCAAGGGCAAAGGAGGTTCCCCCGTCACCTCCTGGACAGTCGTGGTTGTTTCACTCATTGCGGAATCGCGGAACACCTGGTCCAGACCGACAAGCAAATCTGCGACGAACGCTGGCAACCCTTCTGCTAGTAGAACCTCTCGTTGCTGCTCGAGGGTCCGCTCTCCGTAAATGACATTACGACCTAGCAGTTTTGAAAGTTCGTCCGCGATTTCATGCATAGTCACGGCACGCGGACCCGTGAGGTGATAAACACGCTGAGACTCAGGTTGCACGTGCTCGAGCAAAGCGATGCGCGCCACTCTCGCAACGTCACGCGTATCGATGAAATTGACCCGTCCATTGCCAGCAGCGCCAGCCCACGAGTCTGAAGCGATGTAGGCGGCAGACCGTTTGAGAACGTCCGCAAATGTGGATGGCCGCAGTACGGTCGAGGCAACAGATTGTCTGGCCAGATGCGCCTCAATTTGCATATGCCACGCCATCGGGTTCAAGCGGGTCGGAGGCCCAAAGGACGAAAGCTTGACGATGTGACGGACCCCCGAAGCGACAGCGGCATCAATCAGCGCGATTTCGTTTTCCACCTGCTGCAATGATGTGCCATGTGAGACGAACAGGCGCTCGGTACCTTGAAGCGCATCGACGAGTGTCCGCGGTTCATCGAAGTCCACTCTGACTGCGTTCACTCCTGGTGGCAAATTTAGTGCATTGGGCGTGCGGGTCAAAGCGACGACGTCAACCGGCTCTGGGGCAAGGAGGCTGACCAGCGTCGAACCGACGCGGCCGGTGGCCCCGGCGATCGCGATGCGCGGTCGTCGAGACGTGACGGGTGAATCGACGGTCATGACGGGTCCTTTGATGTATCATGGAACGAACGGTACAAGAATGCTGGAACTATCGTTCCAGCTTGTCAAGCTGTTCTTGAGGATTCCATGAGCGGAAAGCCGCAATTCGACGACGCGGCCGTAATCGATGCGGCCATGAAGGTCTTTTGGCGCCACGGCTATGCGGCGGCATCAATCAATCACCTTACCGAGGCGACGGGCCTGTCCCGCTCCAGCCTCTACCAAAGATTTGGTGACAAGGACGGTCTCTTCCGGGAGGCGCTTGCAGCGTACACGAAGCGAGTGCTCAGTCGGATGAACGGAGTAGAAGCAGATACGGCGCGGGGGCGTCTCGAAGGGATCCTGCGGGCCTACTTGCTGCGCGCGACCCCCAACCGGCAACGTCCAGCGGGTTGCCTGATATCGCGAAGCTGCGCAGAGATGGTGGACCTCACAGCGGACGGGAAAGCAGCTGCGCGAGCAAGCGCGGGGCTTCAGTATGAGATGCTTGCAGGTCTCTTGCGCGATGGGATCGCGAATGGCGAATTGCCGAACGACACGCGCGTTGACGCACTCGCGTGGCTTTACCTCGGGGTCTTGCATTCACTTTTGAATTTGCCGCAGGCCGGCGCAAGTGCGGACGCGCTCGATCGCATGATTGACATCGCTATGTCGGCGTGGCCACCCTCCTCACACGCTCAGCCGGCGTCAACGTAGGCCGCAAGAAATCTGTCAATACCCCGCGCGGCAGTGGTTCGGGCGTGTTTGCCGTCAATCTTGCGACTGCGACGCCATGCGTGCATCGAACACTTCGCGGGCGGTATCGAATTCGCCGAGATGTTCGAGCATCCAGTCATGGAGCGCCTTGAGCGGCCGTTGCAGCGCACGCCCCAAAGGCGTGATCTCATATTCGACGGCCACCGGCGAAACGGGTATCACCGTGCGGGAAACAAGTCCGTTTCGCTCCAGCCTGCGCAGACATTGCGTCAGTGCTTTCTGGCTAACGCCCTCCAGATGCCGCTTGATCGCGTTGAAACGCAACGGCCCGGCATTCAGCACCGTGAGGACCATCATCGACCACTTGTCGGATATCTGGTCAAACAGAAGGCGTGTCGGACAAGCGGCCGGGAAACGCTCAGGCTCAGCGGACATGGTTACCTCGAATATCCCTAGTGGAAGACAAGTGCGTTATTGACACTAAGTTTCCGGAGTATACCATCGACTCTGTTTTCAACTCCGGGCGATCCAATTCATGCCGCTTTCTTCCGAAGTCCTGTTTCAGCCCTTCTCCGTCGGTTCGCTGACGCTATCGAACCGCATCGTTATGGCACCCATGACCCGCTCCTTCGCCCCGCAAGGTGTGCCTGGGCCGGCGAATGCCGCTTACTATCAGCGCCGTGCCGAAGGCGGCGTCGGGTTGATTATTTCCGAAGGCACCGTGGTCGACCGGCCTGCGTCCCGCAACGACCCCGATGTTCCCTCTTTCCACGGCGAGGCGGCGTTGGCCGGTTGGCAAGGCGTGATTGATTCGGTGCATGACGCTGGCGGCAAGATGGGGCCGCAGTTGTGGCACACGGGCGCGGTGAAGGGTTTTCAAACCGACTGGACGCCAGACGTGCCGGTGGAAAGTCCTTCGGGCTTCGATGCGCCCGAGGTCCAGCGCGGCGTGGCAATGAGCGATGCCGACATTGCCGATACCATCGCCGCTTTCGCCAAGGCAGCCAGCGAGGCCAAACGGCTCGGTTTCGACACGGTCGAACTGCACGGCGCACATGGCTATCTGATCGATCAGTTCTTCTGGGCGGGCACCAACCATCGGACCGACGCATATGGCGGACCGGGCATCGGCGAGCGGGCGCGGTTTGCGGCGGAAATTATTGCGGCTGTCCGCGCAGCGGTGGGTCCTGGCTTTCCGATCGTTATTCGATTGAGTCAGTGGAAACAGCAGGACTACTTAGCACGTCTGGCACGCACGCCGAAGGAAATGGCGCAGTGGCTGGAACCGCTCGTGGGCGCCGGTGCGGATGTACTGCATTGCTCGCAACGGCGCTTCTGGGAGCCGGAGTTTCCCGAAGTCGATGGGGACGAGGGGCTCAACTTCGCCGGCTGGGCAAAGAAGTTGACCGGGGCCGCCACGATCAGCGTCGGGTCGGTTGGGCTTTCCGGCGAATTTATGAGCTCATTTGGTGGCGAAAAATCGACTAGCGTGGGGCTGGACGCGCTCGTCAAGCGGATGGATCGGGGCGAGTTCGATCTGGTCGCGGTCGGCCGGGCTTTGATTTCTGATCCGCAGTGGGTTGAAAAGATTCGCTCGGGAGAAGGCGAATTGCGAGGGTACGAGGTGACGGCACTGGGGGAGCTTGTTTAGCGAGATTGTGATTTTGCTTGTGTTGGAGTGCACCGGCCGACGCAAAACGGTCAGGGTCAACCTAAGGCTCGAGTGGGCCATCAACATCAACCTAAGGAAGGTTCGTATGTCTGATACGTCGCAGATTGCTCTCATCCGGAAGTTGTACAGCGCCATGGGAGACGTGAATACTTTCAAATCGCTCCTGGCGGATGACGCCGAGTGGGATATTACCGAAGGATTCCCCAACGGGGGCGTCTATCACGGTCTTGATAAGACGGTCAGTGGTTTCTTCCCATTCATGGCCGACTTCGACGAGTTCTACGCGAAAGGGGACGAGTTCTTCGAGTCGGGCGATCACGTGATCGTTCTCGGGCACTATTTCGGCCTTTCGAAGAAGGGGCGGAGGGTGCAATCCCGATTTGCCCATTTCTGGACAATCCGCGACGGCAAGGTCGTGCGCCTGCAGCAGACCGCCGACACCCTTCTCATCGCACAAGCGCTGGGAAAATGACTGGAGCGCCGCGAATGGAACGAGTACAGCTGAACGGGGCGGACATCGAGTACGAGGTCCGCGGGTCCGGGGCACCGATGGTATTTATCCACGGAGCGATTCTGTCGGATGGGTTCGTGCCGGTGATCGAGCAGGCCGGAATCGCGGAGAATTTTCAGATCGTCCATTACCGGCGCCGCGGCTACGCCGGCAGTTCACGCGCGGTGGCGGGCATGACACTGCAAGAGTGGGCTGGTGACTGCATCGCGTTGTTGAATCACCTGGGCATTGCGTCGGCGCACGTGGCCGGACATTCTTTTGGCGCAGGCATCGCATTGCAGATGGCGATCGATGCCCCGGGCAGAGTGCGGAAGCTGGCATTGCTGGAACCGCCGCTCGGGTCATTGGTACCGTCCGGCGGGCAGTTCGCGGAATGGATGGCAACTGTCCGCGAGGTCTACGACTCGGGAGACAAAGCTGCGGCCACGGACATGGTCCTGGCAGGCGCGTATGGACAAGACTACCGGCGATTTACCGACGGCGCCCTGCCTGCGGGTGCGTTCGACTGCGCGGTATCCGATATCGACACGTACTTTCAGGTCGAACTCGGGGCCATGCTACGCTGGGACATCACAACCGAAGGCCTGAAAGATATTCGACACCCGGTGCTGTCGATGCGCGGCAGCGATACATTGCCGGTGTTCTTTGAGGGCGCCGATCTACTGCAGCAGTGGATTCCAAAAGTCGACACGGTGTCGATACCGTTTGCGAGCCACGACTTGCCGGGCAGGAATCCCGCCGCTGTCGCCACCGGTCTCGTCGAGTTCTTCACGACCTGCGAGCCGGGCACCGGTTGAGCGGGCCGACGCCTGCCGGATGCGCCGCGCCGGCTAGGATCCGGCCGCGATTCGGACCCCGGGCCCTCCGCCGCTCCGAACCCGGGTCGGCCTAGCGGCGCGAGCCGGGCACCCACACGTGCCCGGCCGGTGCCCGTCGCGCAGCCCCAGCAGCACGGTGAGCTCCCAGAAGTGGCGATAGGCGATGGAGTCGCCTGCCGCGACGGCGTCGGTGCGGTAGCCGCGCCAGCGGGCCGGCACGAAGTCGTCCGGTGCGGCGTCGGGGACCTTGCGGGCCCTCTTCGCGTTCAGTTTCTTGGGGATCTTCACCGCTTCCAAAGCGGGGGGGGGGAACGCTGCAAATGCTTGATGCCCGCCCCATCTGAGCGGGGTTCTTCTCATTTACCTCATGTCAATTATCTTAGGACTGTTAATCATGCCAACGATCCGACGATTGCTCACTCACCCAACCTGTTCTCTCCTCTCACGATTGGCTACCTACAACTCCCCAATCGCATCGTGATGGCGCCACTTACGCGCCTATCAGGGATAGTCGAGTTTTCGCCACCTGTTGCCGCAGCCACGTGCAAAGGATCTTCTAATGTCCCCGTTATCACTCTTCACGCCGCTTGTAGTCGGACGCTACAAGCTGGCCCATCGAGTCGTGATGCCTCCGCTCACACGCATGCGCGCTGGCGCCGGGAATGTTCCGAATCAGCTCGCCCCCGAGTACTACGGCCAGCGTGCTTCCGAAGGCGGCCTCATCATTGCCGAAGCCACGCAAGTCACGCCCGATGGGCAGGGTTATCCTGCGACCCCCGGTATTCATTCCACGGAACAGGTGGCTGGTTGGCGGCAAGTGACCGACGCGGTACATGCCAAGGGAGGCATCATCTTTCTGCAGCTGTTGCATACCGGGCGCGCGTCGCATTCGAGCTTCCAACCGAACGGCCAACTTCCTGTTGCACCATCGGCGATCGCGATCACCGGTCTAACTGCGCTGACCCCCGAATGGAAGCCGGCGCCTTACGAGACACCGCGTGCACTTGAACTGGACGAGATTCCCGGGATCATCGAGGCCTGGCGCGAAGGCGCGCGCGATGCCATGGCAGCCGGTTTCGATGGTGTGGAGATTCACGGCGCGAACGGACTCCTGTTGCAGCAGTTTCTGGACGACAGCTCGAACAAGCGCACCGACATTTACGGCGAATCGGTTGAGAACCGAGCCCGGCTGCTCGTCGAGGTGACGCAAGCGTTGATCGAGATCTGGGGCGCCGATCGCGTCGGCGTTCGTTTGTCACCGTTCGGCACCTTCAACGACGTGGGCGATTCTGATCCGATTGGGCTTTACGGGCACGTGCTCACGCGTCTGAACAAACTCGGTATCGCTTACGTCAGTTTGATCGAGGCGCGTAGTACGAGCGCCGGACTGGCGATTGATACCCCGCAGTCAGTCAGCCAGCTTCGTCCCTTCTGGCCGGGGACCCTGATCCTCGCGGGCGGATTCACCGCGGAGTCGGCGGACGAGGCCGTCCGTTCGGGGCAAGCCGACGCGGTGGCATTCGGCAGGCAGTTCATCTCGAATCCCGACCTGCCTGCGCGCCTCAGGCGTGGTGCGCCGCTCAACCGCTATGACCGTGCGACTTTCTATGGCGGCGGTGCAGCAGGTTATGTCGATTACCCCGTGCTGGAAACGGCGGGCCATACGGAGTGACGGCGAGGTTCACGGCACCACCGGCGTCGTGAATCTCCCCGCCATTCAACCAACAGAAGTGCCAATCCTTAAGGGACATTGAATATGAAAGTCGTCGTTCTTGCCGCCACCGGCCAGGTTGGCCGCACGGTCCTCAGTGAACTGATCAGCCGCGGTCATCAAGTCACCGCAGTCGCGCGTACTCCGGACAAGCTTCCCAACAGCATCCACACCGTGCGCGACGATCTGAGCAGCGCCGATCGAATTGCGGAGATCATCGCCGGGGCCGATGCAGTCGTCAGCGCCTTCGGACCTCCGAAGGAGGACGCACGTTTCTTCAGCGACGTGAATTACACGGATCAACTGGTCCACGTGATCGAGCGGGCGATTGCCGCTGTACGCAAGGCTGGCGCTCCCCGCCTCCTCATGGCGGGCGGATGCGGCTCGCTGTGGTTTTCGCCGGGCGTGACGGTGCTGGAATCCGGTCACTGGCCCGAGAAGGCAGTTGCGATTGCGACCTCCCATGTCAAGGCTTTTGCGGCGGTGAGAGCGTCGGATATCAACTGGACTTATTTCAGCCCGCCGATGCAGATCGATCCGGGCGTGCGCACGGGCAAGTTCCGCCTCGGTGGCGATGACCTCATTGTGGACGAACTAGGCAAGAGCTGGGTCTCCTTCGAGGACTATGCGGTTGCGCTGGTCGACGAGCTGGAGAAGCCTGCACACGAGCGAGCACGCTTCACGATCGGCTACTAAGAAGTCCGCGATCACGCGTGAACGGACTTAAGCCCAACGTATGATCGCCCCGTCGCGTCATGGGGTCCGCCACAACCTCGTCTATTACAACAGGCCCGAAAAAGGCGGCCACATTGGCGCTCTTTTACAAACGTCGCGACGCGCTCTGGCTCCAACGAGCATGTCAACGTCGAACTGAAATGGCCGAACACTAGGCGGCCCAAGTGCGCGCTGGGTGGCCGTGGAACTTTCGAAAGCGGCCGTAGGCACTGCATTCGTCTGAATAGCGGAAACGGGTCGATGCCGGACGTCGACTTCGCGCGGAAGCGCATCGTTCGATGCCCGTCATGGACGGGGCCGCACCGATAGACGCAAGCGTTGAGTTCCGGTCTCGGTCGAAACAGCGGCCGCCTAATCGTGGAGTAGTATTCCCCCATGTCCAGGTTATTGCTCGGCCTCTACGGCGCACAGTCAACCCATCCGTGACGAGGGCGGCAAGCTCGTTAAAGGGTTTGGCAACTGCTTCAACGAGACGTGCGGCGGCGTCGGCCGTGGCGACGGCATTGATGGGAATGCATCATGTCAATCGAGTGGAAGCACCGCGTCAGACTGTTTATCCAGCGTTTCTGGCAGCCGACCAGTGCGTGCATGACCTGCATGCCGGGGAGCTGGGGCAATATCATGAGCCTTGCCCACTGGACTATCGCATTTCATACAGGGCTTCTTACTGGACTCCTGGCCGTACTTTTGACTTTCACGCCGGTGGCGAAACTCTACGCGCATCGATACGGCAATGCGCTGATCGTTGGCGTCCTGACAACGTTGGGCGACGCCTACTCGCACACGAGTCACTACCGTATCCCCTATGTCGAGCACGTCGTGACGGGTGCAATTTCAGGTCTCTTGACGCTGGCGGCCTCATATCTCTTCGAAGACCGCGCGCGACGCCTTCGGGCGGTATGGGCTCGCGTTTTCGGATAGCTTATCCGCTGACTTTCTGAACCCACCGGGCCAAACGGAAAGAGGCTCCCCGGTGTGGTGACGCTTCGTGATTGGGAAGCTGCGCATGGACAACGGGAACGCGCGACCGTTACATGCCCCAGCGTCAGGGCGCGGCGATGACGCGTCGCTCGTACCGGCTCCACGCATCTGATAGCTCCGCAAGAGCGTTCCTCGACCTTAATCCTGGCCCTCTATGTTCGGATAGTCCTCGAACGTTTCCTTGATGAGATGGCGTAACCAGACGTTGGCTGGATCCGCATTCAAGCGGGAATGCCAATGTTGACGAAGGGCGAACGGCGGCAATTCGACGGGCGGCGGCACCATCCTGACAGTTCCGAGTTTCGAGAAAACTTTCCCCAGTTCCAGAGGAACGGTCGCAATGAGATCAGGTTGTGCATCGATCAGATGCGGTACGGTCAAAAAGTGCGGCGTGGTCAGAAAGACATTCCGCTTGATGCCATAGGCGTCGAAAGCGCTGTCGTACGCTGCGCTGGCGCGGCCGGTCAGAGAGACAACGATCTGCGGCATCGACTCGAACTGCGAACGCGTCAGTGTCTTGCCGACCGTCCGGTTTCGAACGCTCACCACCGTCACGAATGAATGCATGAACAGCTGTTGCTGATACAGCCCCTCCGGCGCGGCGTGAATCGAGCCGAGCGCCAGATCCGCTTCGGCGGAGGACAGCATGCCTTCAATCTGTTCCAGAGGCACCTGTACCGAACGCAACGTGCAACGCGGCGCGACCTTGCGGAAGCGGCGAATCAGGGGCGGCAGAAAGACGAGTTCCGCCATGTCGGTCATGCAGAGCACGAAAGTACGCTGAGCGGTCAGCGGATCGAAACGCGCTTCGGCCACGACATTCTTCCGAATCGCCGCGACGATTTCTGAAATCGTCGCGCCCAATTGATCGCCCTTCGCAGTGGGCGTCATGCCTTCCGCTGTCTTCACGAACAACGGGTCCTCGAAAAACGTCCGAAGGCGATTGAGCGCATGACTCATCGCGCCTTGCGTCAGCCCGATATCCTGCGCAGCCCGCGTGACACTTCGTTCGCGAAGCAACGCGTCGAACACCACCAACAAGTTCAGGTCGAGATCTCTGATATGCATGGCGTGCATTATCTCTATTAATGTCATTAGCTTGACGCATCATCGAGGCAACCCTATCTTGAAGTCAAGCGCCCGCCGGACGGGCGCAGACACAGGATTCAAGGAGACGAACATGTTCATCGAGAACACATGGTATGTGGCTGCGTGGTCCCACGAAGTCGCGGCCGATGCGCTCTTCTCGCGCGTGGTAATCGGCAAACCCGTCGCGATGTATCGCAAGGATGATGGAAGCATCGTCGCGCTTGAAGACCGGTGCTGCCATCGCGGAGCACCGCTTTCCGTCGGGCGCCGTGAGGGCGATTGCGTGCGCTGCATGTATCACGGACTGAAGTTCGACAGCGCCGGCGCGTGTGTCGAGGCTCCCGCTCAACAGCGCATCCCGCCGCGCGCGAAAGTCAGGAGCTACCCCGTCGTAGAGCGGCATCGCTGGATCTGGATCTGGATGGGCGATCCCGCGCTTGCCGACCCGAACGCCATTCCCGATACCCATTGGGTCGATGATCCCGCGTGGCGTAGCCTGCCCGGATATATTCACTATCACGTCAACTACCTGCTCATCTGCGACAACCTGCTCGACTTCTCGCATCTGCCGTTCGTTCATCCGACCACGCTTGGTGGCCCCGAGGACTACGCGAAAGTACAGCCTAAAGTCGAGCGTATCGAAAGCGGCGTGCGCGTGACGCGCTGGGTGATGAACACCGATGCGCCACCGTTCGCGGTGGCCGTGAAGGGCTGGCCCGGCAAAGTGGATCGATGGAATATTTACGACTTCACGCTGCCCGCCATTCTGCGCATGGACTCCGGCATGGCGCCCGTCGGCACCGGTGCGCGGGACGGGATACGCGTCGATGCGGCCGAATTTCGCGGATGTCAGGCGCTGACGCCCGAAACAGAAAATTCGACGCACTACTTTTTCGCCCATCCCCACAATTTCGCGATCGACAACCCTGAGGTAACACGCTCGATTCACCAGTCCGTCGTCGATGCGTTTGATGAAGACCGGGACATCATCACGGCGCAGCAGAGAAATTTGCAACTCGATCCCGGCTTTGAAATGACGCCCTTCGGTATCGACTCGGCACTTTCGCAGTTTCGCTCGGCCGTGAAAGCCCGGCTTGAAGACGAACGTGAGGCGCGCGCACAAGCCGGAGCGGAGCACTGACATGATTGAAATGAAGGTGACGGCGCTTCGGATCGAGGCGGAAGGAATAATCGGCGTCGATTTGCGTTCCGCTGACGGCTCGCCGCTTCCGCCGTTCGAACCGGGCGCGCATGTCGATGTCCATCTGCCTGGCGGCATGACGCGTCAATACTCGTTGTGCAACGAGGCTTGGGACCGGTCGCGCTATTGCCTCGGGGTCGGGCGGTCCGCGACCTCACGGGGCGGTTCGGCCTACATTCATGAGCAGCTGCGACTCGGCGACACGCTGATGATCGGCGAGCCGCGAAAGCTGTTCGGGTTGTCTCCGGTCGCGAAGCGGCATCGTTTCATTGCAGGTGGCATCGGCATTACGCCAATACTCGCCATGATCCGCTGGTGCGTGCGTCACGACCTGCCGTGGGAACTCCACTATTGTGTGCGGTCGCGCGCAAATGCCGGATGGATTGATGAACTCCACTCGTTCGGTGGAACGGTCCATTTGCATGCCGACGATGAAAATGCAGCGAGACTTCCGCACGACGTGAGCGCGATGATGCGTGATTTGCGCGTCGACGAGCACGTGTATTCTTGCGGACCTGCGGGGCTGATGGACGCGGTCGCGGCACATGGCGCGCGAGCAGCGCTTTCACCGGAGCGACTTCACTTCGAACGATTTACCGCACCTGTCAAGGATGACGAAGCAACAGACAACCGATCGTTCTCCGTCGTACTCGCCAGACAGGGACTACGATGCGTCGTCGAGCCTGACGAGACGATTCTTGAATGCCTCGAACGTCACGGCGTTCGTGCAGCCCACTCCTGCAGGGAGGGCCTGTGTCGGAGTTGCGAAGTTGGGCTGCTGTCGGGCGAGGCGGACCACCGCGATTATGTGCTTGGTGATGACGAACGAGAGGCGAACCGATCGCTGATGATTTGTGTGTCTCGGGCGATGTCGAGCGAGTTGGTGCTCGATCTGTAGTTACCGCAGCGCACTTGAAACCGAATTCGACTTCGCAACCACGCGCGCGAATCAGAAGCCAAAAATGCGCCACTAGGATATTTTTTGCCGTTGATGTCAAGCGAAGCCGCAATTGCGAGTGCGCAAAAACCGATGGAGGTGCGCCAAACTCATTCACGCAAAACCTGGATGCGTCCTGCCTTGACGGCTGCCTTCAAAGCCGCCCAGTCGGCCTCATTCTGATCCGCATACGCGAGCGCGAATCGCTCGATTGCCGCGTCAAATTCACCCGACTTTCCAAGATATCCGCTGACCAGCGCGGGGTCCCCTGCTTTCGCCATCGAATGGGCCAGCGCGTGAGCGCAACAGACCGCATATTCGTCGAGATCTTCAAAGTCGAAAGTGGTGAAATCGAACGCGCCCTTCATGTCGCGCAATTGCCGCACGTAGAAGTCATTGCCCGTGTGACGCATCTTCGACCATCCTAGAAAAATGTCGCTGGCCGACTGCAGCAGACGCTGTCCGTTCACCACACGCTGACCGTGATTGGAATAACGACTCGGCGCCAGGTAACCCTCCAGCACAGAAGTCCGCGCCTCCTTGAGTTGAAGGAACAAGGGACACGCTCCATCGGCCATGAAGAGCGCCTCGTAGCAACGCGTCCCCACCGACCCAATACCGACGACGCGAATGGCGACATCCACCAGTTCATAACGATCGAACAGTGCGCGCCTGTCATCGGGGAGGGTCAAACGGTAGTCGGCGAAGAAACGCCGGACCAGCGCATCGTACTGCCTGTGATCGTGCGGGCTTGCCAGTGGGACGTGATACACGAGCGGCGGGACGTCCTTGATGCGCAGTTTGCCGTTGACCAGCTCGGTCGCATGCGTCGTCATGGAACGCGACGACTGCTGCCTCGCCCTGTCGATGACGGCCAGTTCTTTTCTTCTTTCCTCCCTCGAGCCGGCAATGGCCAGCATGCTCGCTGCCCTGAACTGGTCGTACCAGACGTCGAGCGTGTCCATCCGGCTGAACTCGGCGATCCGCTGCCGGAACGTCTCGCATAGCCTGCGCACCACACTGCGCTGGGCACGCGTCGCCAGTCCTCGCTCGCGCGCGGCAATGACGAACGACGCGGCCAGCCTGCGCACATCCCAATCGAAGGGGCCAGGCAGTGTTTCGTCGAAGTCGTTGGGTCCGAAAAGAACGCGCCGCTCCGGGCTCGCGAACAGACCGAAATTGGCCAGATGCGCATCGCCGCACAGTTGCACGATCAGGTCGGAATGCGGCAGCTTCGACAGGTCGTATGCCATCAGCGGCGCGGCGCCGCGATAGAACGCGAATGGACTCGCGACCATGCGCCCGTAGCGGATGGGTATCAGCTCCGGCACCCGGCCCACGTTAGACGCGTCGAGCAGCGCGATGGGATCTCGATCGTCGATCTTGCAGTCCGCCAGCTGCGCGCGCGGCACCCTGGTGCGCGCCGCCCTGCCCCGCTCGATGCGCGCCGCCATCGAGCCACGCCCCCCAAACAACGTGGACGGATCTTCTTGTGCCGTCAGCGGGTTCGGATCGGTGCGTTGCGCAGCAGGTTCGTTACGCTTCTTTTCAGCAGCGGATTCAGGCACCTGTCACTCCTTTTTTCGGTTCATCGTCGGATTGACTTGGTTTCATTCCGGTTTCGCAGCCGGCGCGGGCGCGGGTCCGGATGGCGAGAGCTTGCTGAGTGCGTCGATCGCGGCATCCACGGTCGCAAAGATCTCGCGATGTGCGCCGCCCGTATGCAGTGCCTTGTACCGTTCGATCTCATGCCGCACACCCGTCGGAAGTGCAACTGCTGCAACACCCACGCCACGCCGGTCGAGTTCCATTCCCATCTGAATCAACGTTTTGCCCGCGGTGTAGTCGATATTGTTGATCTCGGATGCGTCGATCACGAGCCAACGCAACGGCGGACTCGCCTCGTTGACGAGTTTCAGCACTTCTTCAGTGAAGCGACCGGCGTTCGCATAAAACAGGTCCGCTTCGAACCGGTAGACGACGATGCCGGGCGCCGCGAGCAGGTTCGGCACCACAGGATGCGCGACCCAACGGCCGCTGGGGCCGCGCGCCAACACACGCGTGCGCAGCCGGTAGCTATGTCGCGCATGCGCGATCAGCGACAGCACCACGGCAGCGAGAATGCCGTGCATCACATCGACAAACACGACCACGCTTACCGTGAGCAACGCGACGACGAATTCATCCTTCTGCATGCGAAAGAGTTCCTTCATGCCTTTCACGTCGATCAGCTTCACGCCGATCATGAAGACGATGGCCGACAGCACGGCGGCTGGCAGAAGACTGAGCGGCTTGGTGAGGAACAGCAGCACCAGCAGCACGATCACGGCCGTCGTCAGATGGGCGGCCTGGGTGCGGCCACCCGCATCGTCGACCATCTCGGTCTTGGTCGGACTGCCGTTCACGACGAAGGTGCCGGTGAACGCAGCCGCGGCGTTCGCGGCTGCGAGGCCGATGATGTCGGCATTGTCATCGCCCTTCTCGTTGTAGCGGTTGGCGTACGCTCGCGCGGTCGCCGCACTCTGCGCAATGATGACGATAAAGCACGACGCGGCTGTCGCCAGCACCTGGTTGATCTCGTTCATATGCAGCGGCGGCACGAACAGCGATGGAAGTCCGCCGGGCACTTCACCGGTTACCGCAATGCCATGCCCGGCGAAATTCAACGTCGCGCTGGCCACAATGGAGCCGATCACGGCGATCAGCGCACCCGGCGCGCGCGGCGCCAGACGCTTGCAACCGAGGATCACCGCGAGAACGGCAAGCGAAAGCGCCATGGTCGGATAATTCGCCTCGGCAATGCGTTGCAACACGCTCACGATCTGCATGACCGGGCCATGCCCTTGCTTCGCGAGCCCGAACAGCCCGGCGAGTTCGCCCGCCGCGACCTGCACGCCCACGCCTGTCAGGAAGCCGATCAGAGCACTGCGAGAAAGAAAGTCGGCCAGAAAGCCCAGCCGAAAGATGCGCGCAGCCACGAGCATGACGGCAACCGTCAGGGCCACGGTGCTCGTCAGGCCGACGTATTCCTTACTGCCCAATGCGGCGACGGCCGTCAGCGTACCCGCGAGGATCGCGGCTGTCGCGGAGTCTGCCGCGACCACCAGCTGGCGCGATGCGCCAAGTACCGCAAATGCAATCAGCGGGAGCAAGATCGTGTAGAGGCCGGTGACCGTGGGCGTGCCGGAAATCTTCGTATAGCCCATCACCTCGGGGATGCCCAGGGCCGCGAGCGTGATCCCGGCGATGATGTCGCGCGGTAGTTGCGCGGAATTGATGGGTAGAAGTCCCTGCAGGAATGGCATGCGATGCAGACGAGAGGCCATGGACGCCGCTGGTTTCATGGCCTTTCCTCCACTTGGGTTGTGAGTTTGCGGACCAGCGCATTCGCCACGATCTCATCGACGATGACCACGTCGGATGCGCCGGCGATTTCGAACAACCCCTTTCGCAAGGAATTTTCGCCGGGCGCTACAATCGCGAGAGACGCATTCAGCGTATGCGCCAGCAGCGTGATGGCCAGGTTGTTATTGCTGTCGGGTGTCGTCACGACCAGCGCTTTGGCGCTGTCCAGTCGCGCACGCCTGAGCACGTCGTCGAACACGCCCGGCGAACCGAGCACAACCATATGGCCGCGATCCGCCGCCCGCTCTGCCTGAGCCTGATCGCCCACGAGGACGAGCACCGTCTGCCCCGCTTCGCGCAAGCGGTTTGCGACCAGTTCACCGAGCGAATGAAATCCCACCAGCACAACGTGATTGGCAAGATGTTCGAGCTTGCGTTCCATGACCCTGTTCTCCCGATAGGCCATCACATCGTCGCCCGATAGCATGCCGGTGAGCCTCGAAACCGCGAATCCGCCGATCAGCAGCGTCGCGAACATGGCCAGCAGCATGAATATCTTTTGAGGCCGATTGAAGTCGGTAAAGTTACCGAGCGTCGTGACGAGATTGGCCCCATCCCAAAGGGCCGTAAATACTTTGTCGTGAAAAGAGGTGTTGGACGGGTCGAGCAAGACCAGCCCAGTGGCCGCGCCGCCCAGCAGCAGGAGAAGAAGAAGAATTGTAAAGCGCGCGTGGCGGCGCCATTCTCGAATACGGATGACCCCAAGGCGGGGCTCATCGACACGGAAGATCCACATCGCTACCTCGGATAGAGTACCCGTCGAGACAAGGAGCGAACCTGGTGCAACTCCGACAAGCTCCTCTTTTTTGCGCCGGTAGTCAATTGTCAAAAGCCCCGGGATCCACCGTGCCTGTGGAGCAAGGCGCCCCCCTTGTCTCGCAGACGCAGCAGGCCCATCAGGACCTGCTGGCGGATTCGTATTGGCTATACCGTGCTATACATTACGGTACCGCGTAACCAATGATCGTCGAGCGGATCGCTCGGTCGTCCCGACGCAGGTTCGACCGCCCCTGCCAGTCTCGCGTGCTTCCATGCCGTAGCGTTCATCATGAAAAAAACACTGCATGAAGGATTCCGACCGTCAGGATGGCCAATCATGGGGCGGCCTATCAGCGATATCTTGTGCACAGCTGCTGCGGCGATTGCAATCGCGTTGGGTTCTGCCAAAGCACTTGCCCAACAACCGCCTGCGTGGGGCCCGTCATTGTTTGCGCCATCGCTGGAGGCAGGCCGAGCGATCGACGCAGGCCGGAAACTGACTGTCACGCCGTTCTACACCAAACCAGCATCGGAACCACCTGCCAGGCCGGGCACGCTGGTGCGCGCGGAACCGGCCGCTGACTTCGCGTTGCCTCCGGGAGTCACGGCCACCCGCATCCTGTACCACACCCGTACAGCCGACGATACCGACACGCTAGCGACGGGCGTCGTGCTGGTTCCTTATGGCCATCCACCTCCGGGCGGATGGCCGCTGCTGGCCTGGTCCCACGGCACAAGCGGCGTAGCGATGAGTTGCGCGCCTTCCCTCATGAAGTCCCTTTTCTATGACTGGCAGGGTCTCTACGAGTACGTGACGTTAGGTTATGCCGTCGTCGCAACCGACTATGCCGGGCTGGGCACGACAAGCCGTCATGCGTACCTCGACATCCTGAGCAATGCCACCGACGTCGTGCATTCAGTATCCGCGGCCCACGCGGCCGTGCCCAACCTGAGCGGCAGGTGGATTGTCGTCGGGCACTCGCAAGGCGGCTTGTCCAGCCTTGGCGTCGCGGAACTGGAAGCGAGAATCAAGGATCCCGACTTTCTTGGCGCCGTCGCGCTTGCGGGGGCAAGCGATCTCAGTGACGCCATCGACAGCATCCTTTCAGTCAAAGTGCCGGTGCTGAACGGACTCGTGGCCTTCTGGATCTATGGTGTGGAGACCGTTTATCCGAAATTCAAACCAAAGGACGTGCTGACACCGACGGCGTACTCGACGTACGTGGCATCTGTTGACGACGGGTGCAGCGCAGCTAGCGGTGCATTTGCAGCCATGCCGACCGACAGGATGCTTGTCCCCGGTTGGCGTCGAAACCGTTACATCAAGCAGTTCATGGAACGCAACCGGCCTGGATCGCTGCCGACTCTTGGCCCACTGCTTCTGGTCGGTGGCGGTAATGACGTGCTATTCACGGAAGCTGCCGGGCGCAAGATTGTCGATCGCATCTGTGCTGCCGGCGGACAGCTGCAATGGAAGGTGTATCCGGCGCTTGGACATGACGAGGTGGTCTATGGATCTCTGAAAGACCAGATTGGCTGGATTGCAGACAGATTCGACGGAAAGGCTGCGCCAAATGACTGTGCGTCCCGGTGACCTGATCTGACATACGCACGGCCTTGCGGTGAACGCTGAGAGCGACGCCGGTGCAAGGCCGTTCAGTGGCGCCTGCAGTTGACGCGAATGGCAACAGGTAACGTTCCGACTTTGAACCACCGCTATCGCGGCGCAACGCAAGTCCCTTGTGGGGCGGAGCCGGCCGTTGAAGTCCCGGCGGTTCGAGAGGCAGCTTGGTGGCGAGAACCGACGTCCGCGACAAGCCACATTGAACGATCAGTGAACACGGCGCAGCGAACTGATCGCCGCAACGCCGTGCCCGTTTACTCCCCCTCCGCCGCCCCCTGCTTCTTCTGCAACCTCGCCGGCAACCGCCAGTTCCCACTCCGCCGCAATCCGTCGACGAACTTCGCACGCTCATCCGGCGTCAACGTCGCCACGAAATCGACCACGCTCCGCTCGACCTGCCCGCGCAACGCACTGTCCGCCGCTCGCGTACGATCGAGTGCCGCATCGATCGCCGGACGATCGAGCTGCGGCGCGGCCAGCAAATCCAGCACTGTGATCCGCCCATCGCGCCCTTCCCTCGCGAAATCGCGACCGTCCTTGCGCGCCGCCTTCAGCGCCGCGGCGAACTCCTGCCGACGCGCATCGGACAATTCGTCCGCGGCGAACCGCAACGCCGTCCGTTGTCCAGGCATCCCGGCCACATGCAGTTCGCGATGCGTCGAGAACCACTGATACACGCCGCCGCCAATCGCGCCGAGCATGAACACGTTCAGCACGACGGACCCGACGAGAATGAATTTCCAGCCGCGTTCGCTCATTCGTCGCCTCCGTCGATGCTCGGGCCGCCGAAGGTCGTCGTCAGGTAGCCCGGTTCGTGTTGCGCGATCGGCGCGCTACCGAGCATCAGCATCGACACGGCCACCGCGCCCGCCAGCGCGCCGGCCAGCCCGACACCCGCGAACGCCGCGCCCGACCACCACACTTTTCCTCGCCGCCGCGCACGTTGCGGCGCGGGCGCCGACGCGACGATGCGTTCGACGAGCGCCGGCGCGGGCGGCGCGACCGTATCCTGCATGAGCCATGCATCGAGTTCGGCGGCATCGTCGAGCGCCGCCAGCGCGTCGCGCGGATGCGCTTGCGCCCACGCTTCGGCCGCCGCGCGTTCGCCTTGCGGCCAGCGCCGCGCATCCGAGCCGTACGCGGCGACGATGGTACGGAATCGTTCGGGTGTCATCGCTTGTCCTCGCTAGGTGGGTCGCCGGCCAGTTGCGCGCGCAGGTTGCGCCTCGCGCGCGCGAGCAGGCTTTCCAGCGCATCGACGGTGATGCCCATCAGGTTGGCCGCTTCAACGTTCGACATGTCCTGATAGTACTGGAGCACGAGCGCTTCCCGCTGCCGGGGCGGCAACGCGGCGAGCGCCTGGCGCACGCGCGCGTCGCGCAAGCGCAACTCTGCTTGCGCGGCCGGCTCGGGTTGCGTGTCGGGCACGTCGGGCAGCGTGTCGACCGGCTCCTCGCGCCGTCCGCGCAAGCGGTCATAGCACAGGTTCAGCACGACGCGATGCAGCCACGTGTCGAAACGTGCTTCGCCGTCCCGCCAGCGCGGCGCTTGATTCCAGATCCGCAGGAAGGTTTCCTGCGCAACGTCTTCGGCTTCGGTCCGGTCGCCGAGCATGCGCGTCGCGAGCGCGAGCAATCGCGGCAGCTTGCGTGCGACGAGCACGCGCACGGCCGACGCGTCGCGCGCGCCGACCCGCGCGACGAGTTCCGCGTCCGGATCGGCGTCGCTCAACGCAGGCCGCTCCGCAACGTGCCGTGCGAACGCCGCATGCTGCAGGCGGGTAGGCCCGCCGTCCGGCTGAAGCTCATCGTCGTGCTCTCCTTGCATGCGTCGCGCCGGCACCTGACGGCGCCAGGCCGACGCTTCGGCAACGCGCCTGAGATGGACCCGGCCGGTTTCGTCGACATCCGGTTCGAACGGCATATCGATCCTGTCGATCGCCCGCCGGCCGGCGCGATCAATATACGACGACCGGCGCGGGCCGGTAATACACCGGACGCGCCGGCACCACGACGCAGCCGGCCAGCACGACGGCCGCGGCTGCCAGGATCACGAGAGTTCGAAAAGGCATGGCTCGCCTGATGAGGTTACGTGGAAGTCCCGCCACACCGGCGCTGCGCGCCGCGCGGCACGCTGCGCATCACGCCCAGTGACCGGGCACCCAGCGCCAGTTCGGGCCACGCGCGACCCAATGCCCGGGCACCCAGTGATAACCGGCGCGCACCCCTTGCCAGTGCCCGGGAATCCACACGTAGCGGCCATGCCGCCAGTGCCAGTGGCCCTGATCCCACACGTAGCCCGCACGCGGCGCCGGCATCACTTCGACGCGCGGCGGCGGCGGTGCGACCGGCGCGACGATGACGGCCTGGGCGAATACCGCGGACGTCGCCAGCGCGGTTGCGCATCCCGCGGCAAACCGTAATGAAATGGAAAGTTTCATGCAAGACTCCGAAGCGTCGTGTATCGACCGTTCATGCCCGGAAGCGGCCGTTCATGCGTTAAACGACGCATCCGGCAAAAATCCGTCGCGACACCGGCAAATAAATTTCCGCCGCGCCGGTAACGAACGCCGCGCGCCCGTCGACGCATCGGTCCGTGTGGTGATTACCGCCTGTCACAACCCGGCAAAACTGCGCTTCGACAATGCGTGTCACCGGGATCCCGCTCGTTTCCGGCCCACGCCCCCGACGCGCTCGCGCACGACCGGGCGGTTCCGCATTTCGCGTGTCATCCAACGAAAATACGATCATGTCGAACCAGGACAACTTCCCCGCCGAGTCGAACGAGTCGAACGAGCCGGCCGCTTCCGTATCGCGTCGCGGCTTCCTGAAACTGGCCGGCGTCTCCGGCCTCGCCACCGCCGCAGGCGGGCTCGCGGCCGCCCGTGCCGCCGCGTCGAATCCGGACGGCACACCCGAGCAGGTGCACCTGACGTGGGGCAACGACCCGGCGTCCGAAGTCGTGATCACGTGGGCGTCGCTCGCGCCGGCCGTCAATCCGCGCGCGCGCATCGTCGCCGACGGCGAGCCGGCACGCACCGTGCATGGTGTTCAACGCCTCTACACCGACGGCCTGAACGGCGAAACCGTGTTCACGTACCACGCCCGCGTGCACGGCCTGAAGCCGAACACGCGCTACCGCTACGAACTCACGGCCGACAACGACAGCAACGCCGCGCAGCCGTTTGCCGCCACCTTCACGACCGCGCCGCGCGGGCGCGCCCCGTTTCGCTTCACGAGCTACGGCGACCTCGCGACGCCGAACGGCGCGTGGGTGCTGTCGTCGCCGCAAAGCCGCTTCGCGGTGCAGGCGGTCGAGCAGTTCCAGCCGCTGTTCCACCTGCTGAACGGCGACCTCTGCTACGCGAACCTGAACCCCGCGCACCAGCCGGAAGTGTGGCGCGACTTCGGCAACAACAACCAGACGTCGGCCGCGAATCGCCCGTGGATGCCGTGCCCCGGCAATCACGAGATCGAATTCCACAACGGCCCGCAGGGACTCGACTCGTATCTCGCGCGCTATACGCTGCCCGAGAACGGCACGCGCTTTCCGGGCCGCTGGTACAGCTTCCGCGTGAGCTCGGTGCTGTTCATCTCGCTCGACGCCGACGATGTCGTGTACCAGGACGCGGCCGCCTTCGTCGGCGGCCCCGCCCCGCTGGTGCCGGCCGCGAGCACCGGCCACGCGCCGATCGAACCGGGCACGTCGTTCTACGTGCGCGGCTACAGCAACGGCGAGCAGACGCGCTGGCTCGAACATACGCTGCGTCACGCGTCGCACGACGACGACATCGACTGGATCGTCGTGCAGATGCACCAGGACGCGCTGAGTTCGTCGAAAACGGGCAACGGCTCGGACAAGGGCATCCGCGAGGCGTGGCTGCCGCTGTTCGACCGTTACGGCGTCGACCTCGTGCTGTGCGGTCACGATCACGACTACGAGCGCAGCTACCCGGTGCGCGGCTGCAATCACCGCGCGGGCGTCGATGCATCGACCGGCGAAGTCGTCGAGACGCTGCAGCCGCGTCCGGTCGGGTCGACGGATCCCGACCGCACGACGTTCGACACGAGCCACGGCACGATCCACCTGATCCTCGGCGGCGGCGGCACCAGTGCGCCCCTCGACGTGTACGGCGAGAACCCGGCGACCGGCTATGCGCAGGCCAAGGTCTTCACGAAGCCGAACCGGCCGGTGCCGGGCACGGCCGCGAACACGTTCGTGCGCAAGCCGGCCGATGCGCTGGAGGATGCGATCTGGTCCGCGCGCCGCGATACGGGCACGGGCTACGGGATCGCGGTGTTCGATCACGATCCGGGCAAGCCGGGCGGCCACACGACGATCACGATGCGCTACTACCACGCGCCGGGCGCGGATCAGCACCCGAGCGCGCAGTACGAGCTGTTCGAGACGATCGAGCTGAGCAAGAAGCGCGGCGAGCGCTGATGCGGCTGCCGGCCGCCGCGCGTCATGGCGCGGCGGCCGGTGGAACGTTCGATCAAGCGGCGCATCGTGCGCAACGCGCTATCCGCTTGCCCGGTCGCCATCCACCGCAAGCCACCCCGCCCTCTAGCTTCGCGACTCGAGCGCGATGCGCACGGCCAGTCCCGCCAGCACGGTCCCCATCAACCAGCGCTGCCCCCGTGCCCAGCCCGGCCGATCGGCAAGAAACCCCGCGATCGAGCCGGCCATGCTCGCGATCAGCGCGTTGACGCAGACGCTGACCGCGATCTGCACGCAGCCCAGGGCCAGCGATTGCACGAGCACGCTGCCGTGCCCCGGCGAAATGAACTGCGGCAGCAGCGACAGATACATCACCGCGATCTTCGGGTTCGCGAGGTTGGTGACGAAGCCCATCGTGAAGAGCCTCGCGTCGCTGTCGTGCGGCAATTGCCGGACCTGAAACGCCGAGCGGCCGCCCGGCTTGAGCGCCTGCCACGCAAGATACGCCAGGTACAGCGCGCCTGCGAAACGCAGCGCGTCATACGCGTACGGCACGGTCAGCACCAGCGCGGTGATGCCGAATGCCGCGCAGAACATATAGAACACGAACCCCAGCGCCACGCCGCCGAGCGACACCAGCCCCGCGCGGCGCCCCTGGCAGATCGAACGGGAAATCAGGTAGATCATGTTCGGGCCGGGCGTCAGGACCATGCCGAGCGACACGAGTCCGAAAGCAATCAGGGAGGGCAAGGCCGGCACGGTGGTCTCCTACGACGCAATGAAGTCAGGGCGGGTGTCCAGCAATGTATTGCATGTCGATAGCGATCGGCATGAATAAACTGCAAGCCACCCATGAGCGCGCTTCATCGCGTCATTGCCCGCCGATGCGCTAGCTGCCCTTTTTCGTCCGGGCCTGAATCGCCTTTCCCGCCTTCGCGCGTTGCGCGTCGACCAGCTTCACGAATGCGTCGGCGACCGCATTGCCGGTCGCGTTCCACGACAGCCGAACGGAACGATGCAGCCTGGGTGACAGCTCCAGCACCCGGCCGCCGAACCGTGTATAGGTGAGCGTGATGCGCGGGACGATCGACACTCCCATTCCCGCCTCGGCCATCGACAGGATGGTCCGCATCTCGACCACGTTGAACGCCGCGCGAAGCGATGCACCGTTGCGCGCAAAGTAATCGGCGATGACCGGCCCGCACCCCGCCTTCGAGAAAATGAACGGCATCGCGGACAACAGTTTCGCCGACACACGCTTGCGGCCGTCGAACATGCCGTCCGCCGCCACCGCGACGAAATCCTCGTCGAGCAGCGGCAGATTGTTCGCGAAGGTCTTCGTGCCGGCGACCACGCCGATGTCGGCGGTGCCGTCCTCGAGCCAGCCTTCGACTTCCGCGTCCGTGCCTTCGAGCAGCACCGCCGTCACGCCCTCGTGCGCCGCTTTCAACGCCTCGAGCGCGGGGACGACGAAGGCGAGCGATACGCTCGGCAGCGACGCGACGACCAGCCGCCCTTCGAGCTTGCCGCGCGCGAGGCCGAACTGCTGGCGCAGCGTCTGCGCTTCCCGAACGACGTTCTGCACGTACGGCCACAAACGTTCGCCGGCAGCGGTCAGGACGACCGGCTGGCGGTCGCGCAACAGCAGCTTGACCTCGGTGATGTCCTCCAGCTCGGTCAACGCGTGGCTGATCGCGGACTGGCTGCGGCTGAGCCGGTCGGCGGCGGCCGTGAGCGAGCCGAGTTCGACTACGGCCGCCAGGGCCTGCAATTGCGCGAGCGTCATCTCACCTCCTTGTTTCGGGTCATGTATTTTTCACATGATAGGGCGACGCGTCATGAATGAGTTCGAAGCGGGCCAACGAGTTTCGACGGCGCGCGGTCCCGCGATCACGGCCGATGCTACGCACCGCGCTCGGGCAAGATTCAGCCTTGGATCGTGTCGAACGCGGTCGCCCTCGCTCGTGCCGGCGCGGCAAAGCGTGCCCCTCGGCACCCAATCCGGTGTGCTCGGCCGGCATTGCGCTCGCGAGTCCAGTCCCCGCCCGCTACCGCGCTCAGCCGCGATCCGCAAGACGCGTTAGACTGTCCGCATGGAACAATGCCGTTATTGCCAGAGAATCCGCGATGAATGGGATTGCCACGGGGACGAATGCCGCCGGGCAATCGCGAAGGCACTGCGCCGGCAGCGCGCAGGCCTGCCGATGGTGCCCGATCGCATTCGCAACGAGCTGCCGTCCGGCGCACCGACCCAGCAGGTGATCGCGGTCCTGTCGCGCCAGCGCCTGCGCGCGCGCCGCGGCAACGAGGAACGCCGCGAGCGCAAGGAAATCGACGACTTCGACGGCGTCTGATCCGGCAACGCCTCCGTTTTGCCCCTCTTCTGGCGTCACGCCGCCGGCCGTCCGCGCCTGCGCGGCATACGTTTCTCCATCCCGTGCGCCGGCCCGTTTGCAATCCTCGCAATACACAATGGGGACGGAACGAATTTCTCTCGCTATTATTGCCGCGCTCGCAAGGATCTTTCGCTATAACCCACGTTTACCCTCGATCATCCGAAGCCTACGATGTAATCAATCGCTTAAGACATTGTGTCGACAGCGAAGTCATAGAACATCGGAGGTCACCATGAAATCGCTCGTTTCCGCAGTCGTTGCCGCTGTCGCCCTGTCCGCTTCGTTCGGCGCATTCGCTCAAAGCACCGTCACCCGCGCACAAGTGCGCAACGAACTCGTCCAGCTCGAAAACGCCGGCTACAAGCCGAGCCAGTCGAGCCCGCACTACCCGAACGACCTCCTGGCAGCCGAAGCGCGTGTTCGTGCCGCCGACGCCAGCGGCTACGGCGCGCAAGCGGCCCCGGTCGTCCAGGGCGGCGCACCGGTAGTCAAGCCGCAGAACGCGCGCGACTCGGTCTACTTCGGCCACTAAGCCCGCCGCTGCGCGCATCGCGCGCAGTTCGCCGCAAGCTACAACGAGCCCGTCCCGCGACGGGCTCGTCGCGTTTGTGCCGCTCGCACGGCAGGCCTGCCGTCAGCGGCTGCCACCCGCCGCCATGCGGCCGGCGGTATCTGGGCCGCCGCTGCCCAGCAGCTCCTGATAACGCACGCACGCGCACTGCGCCGACGCCTTCGCCGCATACATCGCCGCGTCGGCCTTCACCAGCAGCTCCTCGGCGGACGCGCCGTCGGCCGGATATTCGCTGACGCCGATGCTCGCCCCCACGGCCAGGTGCCGGTCGCCGAACTCCAGCTCCTCGGCCATCACGATCTGGATACGCGACGCGATATCGCCGATCACCGCCGGCGCTCGCACGTCCGACAGCAGCACGATGAATTCGTCGCCGCCGAGACGCGCGGCCATGTCGCCGCTGCGCAGCACCTGGCTCAGCCGTTTCGCGACCGCGACGAGCGTGCGATCGCCGGCCGCGTGTCCGTGCTGGTCGTTGATCTGCTTGAAACGATCGAGATCGACGAACATCACCGCCAGCCCCTCGCTCGCGGCGGCCGCATGCCGGATCGCGGCATCGAGACGCTCCATGAACAACAGGCGGTTCGGCAGACCGGTCAGCGGATCGTGACCGGCGAGGTGCGTGAGCTCCAGCTGCTTCGCGCGCAGCATCGCGACCTGCGTGCGTATCTCGACGCGCATGCTGTCGAAACAGCGCGCCAGCACGCCAATCTCGTCGGCCCGTGCAACGGGCAGCCGTTCGGCGGCCGGATCGTCGAACACGTGAGTGGCCGCGCGCGCGAGCATCTGCAACGGCCGCGTGATCGCGCGCGCGAACAGGATCGCGAGAATCACCGCCGCCACGCTTAGCAAGAGCACCATCCGGATGATCCGTTCGCCGAGAATCCCGGCCGGGGCCAGCACGTCCGTAAGCGGACGCGCCATGCCGAGCACGACGAAGCGGTTGCCCTCGCTGTTGCCGAACGGCGTGCGCACGAACGCGAACATCTGGCCCGGCGCATCGTCAGGCTGCGTGAGACCGTCGAGCGTCACGTTCGTGCGCATGCCGACGAACAGCAGCCGCGTGGCGGGAAAGCTGTCCTGCATCAGCACGCGCCGTCCGCGATCGAAGCCGAACGTTTGCGAAGGATCGGGATGCACGATGAAATCGCCCCACTCGTTCGCGAGATACACCGCGTAGTCTTGCGGCAAATCGCGCTCGAGCCGGTCGAACACGCGCGACAGTTCGATGTCGACGACCAGCGCGCCGACAACCTGGCCGACCGTGTCGACGACCGGCGTGCCCACGCGCAGGATCGGCAGCCCTTCGGCCGCATGCGAACCGGTCTCGTGATTGATCACGATCGGCGACAGGTAGATATGACCGGGCGCCGTCGCGAGCGTATCGATGACGTAGGAAAACTGCCCTTTCTCCTGGAATGCACTCTCCGGCAGCACGACGATGCCGCGCGCGTCGCGATCGACGCGGATCCGTTCGAGCCCGTAATTGCCGCGCGCGATCAACCGGATCTGCAGGTACTCGGGGTGATTCCGCATGAAGCTGCGATACACGTGCTCGAGCCGCGTGCGCGGCGCGCGATCGGTGCTGTCGCTCCCGGCGACGAGCGCCGACGAAGGCAATTGCGCGAGCACGAGGGCATCGTCGGCCACGTCGGACAGTGCGGTCGTGAAGCGCTGTCCGAGCAAGTGCGTCGACATCAGCAGGCTGTGCTGCGCTTCCTGCACGAGCATCGTCCGGTTCGCGCGGTAGGTGTAGTAGCCGGTCGTGCCGGACGCGATCACGCCGATGCATGCGAACAGCACCGACAGCTTCGACGTGAGCCCGAGCATGATCATTTTTCGAACCACTCCGGCCGGTCGCCCGACACGATGCGGCTCCACAGCGACTCGCGCCGCGCGATGTCCTCGACCGGCTGGATCCATACGAGGTGCTGGTGGCCGGTCTGGAGACCGGGTGGCGGCGCGAGCGTATTCGCGAGCCCCTGGCGCTCGGTCAGCAACGCGCCGATCACCGGTTCGAGCATGTAATTGATCCACGCGAACGCGAGCTCGCGATGCTCCGCGCCACGCGTGACGCCCCAGCAGTCGAGCCACGCGAGCGCGCCTTCGTCCGGAATCACGTAGCCCACATCCGCGCCGGCGCGACGCAGTTGCTCGACCTGCTGCGTGCCGTAGTTGCCGAACATCAGCGCCGCGCGATGCCGGATGAACAGCGCGGTCGCTTCTTCGGGAAGCGTGTAATACGTGAGCAGGTTGCGTCGCAGGTCGATCAGCTTGTGCGCGACGGCAAGCGTCTGCGCGGGCGACAGATGAAACGGATCGGCATAGCCGAGCGCGAGCGCGGTGAACGAGAAATTATGCTGCGCGCTGTTGAAGTCGAGCACCTTGCCGCTGTAGCGCGGGTTCCAGAGCTCGAGCATCGAGCGCGGCGGGGCCGGCACCTGCTTGCGATCGTAGATCAGCCCCATCGACGAATACGTGAACGGAATCGCATAGGTCGAGCCGTTGCGCACGAGCCCGCCGATCGTCGCGAGCTGCTGGAAATTCGGCAGCTGCCGCCGGCGGTTCGGGATCTGCGACAGGTCGATCGGCGTGAGCAGGTCGTCGCGCGCGTAGCGCTGGATCTCGGCCGTGTTGGCCGCAAGCACGTCGTACGGCGGCGGCGATGCGCTGTGCATCCGCGTCCACAACGCTTCGTCGGAATCGACGAACGTCACCTCGACGCGTACATGAAATTGCGTCTCAAATGCATTGACGACATCGCTGTCCGCATAGCCGGGCCACGCGAGCACACGCAGAACGTTGTCGCTGACGGTCTCGGGAGAAGCGGCATTCGCTGGCAGGCCCGGCAGGCCGAGCGTCAGGACGACAAGCAACCGACACACGGCACGGCGCGCACGCCGGCGCGCGCCGATTCGACTGATCAATCGGTCCCCGTCCGAATTCCCCGTATGCATTCGACTTTCCTTTTTTCGAGTCGATGCGATCGTGCAACAAGACCATAAAAAATATAGCCGCGCAATTGGAACAAGCCGCACGCGCACTGTGTCGCACATGCGGAACGAGATGCGTTCGCGCGTTCGGTCGTGTGTGGTCGCGGGCAAACGATCCTGTATCAGCAAATAAAGAATGATCAGGAGAAAGTCGTTACGCGACGTCGGCCGATTGCGGTGCGAAAAGGCTGGCAATTCCTACCGCATCTGAAACGATGATGTCGGTCTCGGATCGCCTCGGCGGGTTCCTGCTTCATCGAACGGCAGGACTGCACCGACTCTCCACAGGATGCAATGCGGTGTCCGCGCGCGAGTAGGTTGAGCTCCGAATGCGCCCTGACTTAACGCAAGCACAGGAAGCGCCACGCAAGCGCGACCGGCAGCCGCCGTCGCGCTTTCCTTTTCGGGCCACCCGTCGGACAATGAGCGCGCCCGCCGGCGCGGCGCCGCACCGGCCCCGCGCGCGGCGGCCACGTGCTCCCGTCCGCACCGATGAAACGCTACGAAACTCTCGCCCACACGATCGCCGACGAAATCCGCAACGGCAACCTCGCGGTCGGCACGCGCCTGCCGTCGCTGCGGCAGATCATCGCGCAGCATGGCGTGAGCCAGTCGACGGTGTTTCGCGCGTACTACCTGCTCGAACAGTGGGGGCTGATCCGCGCACGCGAACGCTCCGGTTATTACGTCGCGCCGGGCGCGAGCCCCGCGGCGAACGCGCCCGCGAAACACCGCGCGAGCCGCACCGGCGCGACCCGCAAGGTCGACATCAGCGATCTCGTGTTCTCCGTGCTCGACGCCGCGACGCAGCCCGGCATCGTGCCGCTCGGCTCCGCATTCCCGTCGCCGCAGCTGTTTCCGCTGCAGCGCCTCGCGAAGTCGCTCGCGCAGGCGACGCGGCTCGTCAGCCCGTGGAGCACGGTCGTCGACCTGCCGCTCGGCAACGAGGCGCTGCGCCAGCAGATCGCGCGACGCTATCTGGCGACCGGCATCGCGCAGCCCGTCGACGAGATCATCGTCACGAACGGCGCGCTGGAAGCGCTGAACCTGTGCCTGATGGCCGTCACTCGACCCGGTGATGTCGTCGCGGTCGAGTCACCCGGCTTCTATGCGGCGCTGCAGGCGATCGAGCGGCTCGACCTGCGTGCGGTCGAGATTCCCGTCGATCCGCACACGGGCCTCGATCTCGACGCGCTCGCGAACGCGCTCGAGCGACACGACGTCCGCGCGTGCTGGTTCATGACCAATTTTCAGAATCCGACCGGCGTCACGCTGTCGGCCGACAAGAAGCGCGCGCTCGTGGAGATGCTGGCCGCGCGCGAGGTGCCGCTGATCGAGGACGACGTGTACGGCGAGCTGCATTTCGGTGCCGACTATCCGCTGCCCGCGCGCGCCTACGACCGGCACGGCCTCGTGATGCATTGCAGTTCGTTCTCGAAGACGCTCGCGCCCGGCTACCGGATCGGCTGGGCCGCCGCCGGCCGTTTCGCGGAAAAGGTGCAGCGGCTCAAGCTGATGACCACGCTGTCGGCGAGCATTCCCGCGCAGGTCGGCATCGCGAACTATCTGGAGCATGGCGGCTACGATCGTCACCTGCGCAAGCTGCGCGGTACGCTGCAGACGCAGCTCACCCGCATGGACGGCGTGCTGCGGCGCTGGCTGCCGCCCGGCGTGGAATGGGTGCGGCCGGACGGCGGATATTTCCTGTGGCTGTCGTTTCCCGACGCGATCGACGCGATGGAACTGCATCGCCAGGCGATCGCGCGCGGCATCAGCTTCGCACCGGGACCGCTGTTCTCGGCCGCGCATGGCTTCGAGCGCTGCGTGCGCGTGAACTTCGGCCATCCGTGCAACCGCGAGATCGAACGCGCGATCCGCGTGCTCGGCGAACTGGTTGCCGAACCAGCGGTACGCAAGGCAGGGTAAGCCCGCGCAAGCGCCGCCGTGCAGCCGGCGCGCAGACGGGTTACATTGCGAACCCCTTCGCTCCTTCTCACGAGCCCCATCTGATGAGCGCATTGCCCTACCTCGATCACGCCGCGCTGCTGAAGCTCGCGGCCGAAGCCGCAGGCGTCACGCAGCCGTGCACCTGCACGAAGACGTCGCTGACCGGCTGGACTAGCCTGCCGCTGTCGCTGCAGGACACGCAGCTCGCCGAAGTGGCGACGCTCGCGCCGCCCGACGACCCCGAGCCGACCTACGATGAATACCATCCGGCCGGCACGCGCTACTGGTCCGACGACGCGCCGATCGCGCCGCGCCACTTCCCGTACAACCGCTGCAACGTCAGCCGCTGCGCGACGTGCGGCCGGCTGTATCTGCGCTACCAGGAAGGCGGCGGCTACTTCATCGACCAGCGCATCCGCGCACTCGATCCGGCGTTGGTCGTCGACGCACCCACGCAAGCCTGAATCTCATCCGGGCGAGCGCCACGCAGGCCCGGCGTTCACCCGCGCGCCATCGATCTGCTGCGCCGTTTTCGTCCCGATCTGCTGCTTGTCCCGCCGCCCCGCGTTCCCTACGCTGTCTCCGGTTGCCCGACACCCGTCGCAACGTCCCCTCCCGAGCGGCGCCCCTGCGTCGCCGCTCATCTCGCGTATCACGTCATGTACCGATATACCGATTTCGACCGGGCGCTCGTGCACAGCCGCGCCGCCCAGTTCCGCGATCAGCTCGAGCGCTGGCAGCACGGCACGCTGAGCGAGGACGCGTTCCGGCCGTTGCGCCTGCAGAACGGCTGGTACGTGCAGCGCCATGCGCCGATGCTGCGCGTCGCCGTGCCGTACGGCGAACTGTCGAGCGCGCAGCTTCGCGTGCTCGCGCGGATCGCACGCGACTACGACGTGCCCGACGACGCCACCTATCGCGCCGCGTGCGACGCGCAGGCACTGCTCGGCACGCTGCGCCTGCCGACCGGCAACGCGCACTTCACGACCCGCACCAACGTGCAGTTCAACTGGATTCCGCTCGCGAAGGCGGCCGACGTGATGGACTTGCTCGCGACCGTCGACATGCACGGGATCCAGACGAGCGGCAATTGCATCCGCAACATTTCGTGCGACGAACGCGCGGGCGTCGCGCCGGACGAGATCGCCGATCCGCGTCCGTTCGCCGAGGCGATGCGCCAGTGGACGACGCTGCATCCGGAATTCGCGTTCCTGCCGCGCAAGTTCAAGATCGCGATCACCGGCGCGACCGAGGACCGTGCGGCGACCGACTGGCACGACGTCGGGCTGAAGCTCGTGCGCAACGAAACCGGCGAACTCGGCTTTCGCGTGAGCGTCGGCGGCGGCATGGGCCGCACGCCATTGATCGCGACGCTGCTGCGCGCGTTCCTGCCGTGGCAACACGTGATGAACTACATCGAGGCGATCGTCCGCGTGTACAACCGCTACGGGCGACGCGACAACAAGTACAAGGCGCGCATCAAGATTCTCGTGAAGAGCGAGGGGCAGCGCTATATCGACGACGTCGAGGAAGAGTTCCGCCAGATCGTCGAGCACGACGGCGGCCCGCACACGATCCCGCAGGCCGAGTTCGACCGCATCGCGGCATCGTTCGTAGCGCCGCGGCTGAAGTCGCGCACGCTCGACCTCGACGCCGCCGAAGCGCGCATGACCGCGCATGCCAATCGCCATCCGGCCTTTGCGCGCTGGCTCGCGCGCAATGTTGCCGCGCACCGCGACCGCGCGCTGCGCATCGTCACGCTGTCGTTCAAGCGCCGCCTGCAGGCGCCCGGCGACGCGTCGCCCGAGCAGCTCGACGCGCTCGCCGAGCTCGCTGACCGCTTCTCGGCCGGCGAGGCGCGCGTCACGCATGCGCAGAACGTGGTGCTGCCGTGGGTGCACGTCGACGACCTGTTCCTGCTGTGGGAACACGCGCGCGCGATCGGCCTGGCCAGCGCGAACGTCGGACTCCTGACCGACATGATTGCGTGCCCGGGTGGCGACTTCTGCGCGCTCGCGAACGCGCGCTCGATCCCGATTGCCGACGCGATCGCCGAACGGTTCCAGGATCTCGACATGCTGCACGACGTCGGCGACATCGACCTGCACATCAGCGGCTGCATCAACTCGTGCGGCCACCATCACAGCGGACACATCGGCATCCTCGGCGTCGACAAGGACGGCGCGGAGTGGTACCAGGTGACGCTCGGCGGCTCGGACGGTTCGAGCGCGAGCGGCCCCGCCCGCCCGGGCAAGGTGATCGGACCGTCGTTCTCGGCGGACGAGATCGTCGATGTCGTGGATGCGCTCGTCAACGTGTATCTCGACGCGCGGCTCGACGCCGACGGGCGTTGCGAGCGATTCATCGACACAGTGCGGCGCATCGGCGCCGAACCCTTCAAGGCCGCGGCGAACGACGCACGTCACCACGCGGAGCACGCATGAAACCGACCGACGAACCCGCCAGCACGAACCCGCGCATCCGGCTGCTGACGCCGGCGGAACACGCCGACGACGCAAACACGTCCGGCACCGCTGCCCTGACGAGCATGACGATCCTGACGATCGGCAACGACGAGGAACTGCCGCCGCTCGCCGCACGGATCGCGCAGGCCGCGCGCATCGACCTGCATTTCCCGTCCTTCACCGATGGCCGTGCGTATAGCCAGGCGTACCTGCTGCGCAAGCGCTTCGGTTTCGCCGGCGACCTGCGCGCGACGGGCGACGTGCTGATCGACCAACTGCTGCTGATGGAGCGCACCGGGTTTTCGAGCGCGGTGCTGGGTGCCGATGCCGATCTCGCGGCCGCGCAGCGGCAGCTCGACCGGTTTCCCGGCTTCTATCAGCGCGACGCGAGAACGGCGACACCGCGGCAGGACGCCGCGACGCAAGCGGAAAAGGAAAAGTAAAAACGGGCGGCCCGCAGGCCGCCCGTCCGATGAACCGCAAGCGCCGCGCCCGCCGCGAAGCGGGCGCCGGCGTTCAGCGCGCCGCCACCGGCTTGCCGAACGCGCCGAGGATCTTCTTCTCGAGCGCGATGTAGTCGTGGCCGAAGTGGTGGTCGCCCCCCGTCTTGATCACGTCGGCGCCGGTATTCGCGAGCGCCGGGCACATCGTGTCCTGCTCTTCCGCGCCGTAGAAACACTGCACGAGCGACGGCGGCACCTTCGCGATTTCCGGCGCGACCTTCATCGCCTTGTCGCTCGCCGGCATCCCCAGCCAGCCCGTCACGCGGATCTGGAAATCCGCGGCCGGCGCGAAACCGAGCAGCGACATCACGGCGACCTTGTCGCGCAGGTCGGCCGGCAGCCGGTTGTACGCGAACGGCATCACGTCTGCCCCGAACGAGTAGCCGACCAGCGCCACGCGGTTCGCATGCCAGCGCGCCATGTACGTGCGCATCACGCGCGCCAGGTCGCGGCTCACCTGCGCGGGCGGCTTCTCGCTCCAGAAGTAGCGCAGGCTGTCGATGCCGACCACCGACACGCCGTCGCGCTGCAGCGCTTCGGCGATCGTCTTGTCGAGATCGCGCCAGCCGCCGTCGCCCGAGATCACGATCGCGAGGCGGTCGCTGCCGCCCTTGGCCGGCAGCTCGACGAGCGGCAGGTCCGACACGTCGAGCTCGTCGCTGCTGCTGGTGTCGTGCAGGCGCGACGTGACGAGCGACACGAGCTTCGCGGTGTCGCCGGCCGCGGCCGTTTCGACGAAGCCCGGCATCGCGCGACGCACGATCGTCGGATCGGGCGGGCACGGCTTGAAGCGCGCATCGAGCTTCGCCGCCGGCTCGACCGACACGACGCCGGCGATCGTGCTCTCCGGCGCCATCGCCAGGATCTGCTTCGCGATCGCGCCGCCCTGGCCCACGCCCGCGACGATCGGCGTGTAGTAACGCGCCGATTGCGCGAGGCGTTCGAGCTGGTGGCTGACCGCCTCGGCGTCGCCGTCGAGGTGGTGACAGGTTTCCTGCTTCGCGGCGAGATTCGCCGCATAGCGCTCCGAATCCACCCCGACCGTCATCGCGCCCGCTTTCGCGAGCGCGTCGGCCGCCTGCTGGTCGGCGGCACCCCAGCCGCGGCCACGCGAGAACAGCACGACGAAGCCGCGCAGCGGACCGCTCGGCTTCGTCACGGTCACGGGGCCGTAGCGGCCGCCCGACACGGTTTCCGGTTTCGCCGCTGCCGGCTGCGCCGCGAGCGCGGCGCCGGCCAGCATCATTCCCGCGCAGGCGACTGCCGCCTGCGCGATACCCTTCTTCAACATCATGAGCGCCGACCTCCAGCCAGCAGGGACAGATCCGCGAGCGTGACGAACACGCCGACCGAGCCCGAGGCCGCGAGATAGCGCGGCTCCCAGTGCGGCTCGAACTTGCTCTTGAATGCACGCAAGCCACGGAAGTTGTAGAAGCGGCCGCCGAAGCGCCAGACCATCAGCCCGAACCGGTGCCACGGCGACGGCATCTTCGCCGCCCCCATCCCCGAGAACGGCGCGATACCCAGGCTCAGCTTGCGGAACCCCGCTTCCTTCAGATGCAGCGCGAGCTGCGTAAACAGATACTCCATCGCATACGGCGACGCTTCCGGCAGATGACGCATCACGCCGACCGTCGCCTCGGTGTTGAGGTCGGTCGTCATGAACGTGACGAACGCGATCGGCTTGTCGGCCTGGCGCACCAGCATCACGGACTGCGTCGCGAGATAGCCGTCGTGGAACGCGGCCACCGAGAAGCTCTTCTCGCGCGCGTCGCGGCTGTCGAGCCAGCCGTCCGAGATGTCGCGCAGCGACGGCAGCGCGGCCGGCACGTCGCACGGCGCGATCACCTCGACCGTCAGCGCGTCCTTGTCGCCGCGGCGCAGCGCGTAGCGCAGGTGCGAACGGTTCGAGCCCTTCAGGTCGAACCGGTCGAGCGCGATGTGCGCTTCCTCGCCGAGCTTCATCAGCGTGAGCCCCGCGTCGAGGTACAGCGGCAGCGCGTTCGCGCGCACCTGGTAGAACGCCGCGCGGCCGCTGTGCGCATGCGCCAGCGCAATGAACTTGCTGATCAGCGCCGGCCATTCCTCGCGCGGGCCGACCGGATCGTGCAGCGCGGCCCACGTGCGGCCGTTTTTCGCGTACATCAGGAACGCGCGGCGCGATTCGGAGAACAGGAACGACTTGTCGCCCATCAACGCGAGGCCCGCATCGCTGCATTCCTGCGCGCGGATGATCTGCTCGGCGTCGAGCAGGTCCTGCGCGACCGGCTTCACGAAACGGCCCGGCGCGGGGCGCAGCAGTTGCCACAGCGCGAACAGCGCGACAAAGACGCCGGCCGCGAGCGTGGCGCGCAGCGCGCGCGGCGCGCGTGCGTCGAACGAGAAATGCGACCACAGATCGCGCGTGTACGGCACATCGCGGAACGCGAAGCACAGCACCCATACCGCGAGGATCAGCACCATCGTCACCGATACGAACCAGCTCACCGTGAAGCGCTCGGCGAGCAGCGACGAATGCCGGCTGAAGCGGCGGCGGCTGACGAGCAGCAGCACCAGCAGCGTGCCGAGCACGCCGGCCTCGACGAACGCGAGGCCCTTCGCCAGCGACAGCGCGAGGCTAGCGAGCGTCAACGCGAAGGTCATCCACCACGCGCCGTCCAGCCGGCGCAGCAGCCCGCGCGCGACGAACAGCAGCGCGACGCCCAGCACGCTGCAGATCACCTGCGAGCCTTCGAGCACCCACAGCGGCACGATGTTGCGCAGGATCGCGATCCGGTGCCAGAACGCGGGCGTCGCGCTCGAGATCACCAGCATCCCGCCGACCGCGAAAGTCACGAGGCTCAGGAACAGCGGCGCCAGTTGCGACACGCGCGCGGCCTGCCGCGACACGAGCCGGCGCCGCAGCGCGCGGCCCTCGAAGCCGGCCAGCAGGCCGGCCGACAGCACGAGCGGCACGCCGAAGTAGATCGCGCGATAGGCGATCAACGCAGCGACCATCGCGTGCGCGGGCACTTCGTGGCCCAGCGTGAACACCATCGCGGCTTCGAACACGCCGATCCCGCCCGGCGTATGACCGATCATCCCGAGCAGCAGCGCGGCCGCGTACACGGTGATGAAGGTCGGGAAGCCGACCGGCGCGACCGGCAGCAACACCCACAGCGTCAGGCCGGCGGCCACGACGTCGAGCACTGCATAGACGACCTGCGCAACGAGGTCGCGCCGTGCCGGCACGTCGAACGCGAGCCATTTGAAGCGCGTGACGACCGGACGCGCGGTGTTGCCGCACAGCGCGACCACGACGGCCAGCACCACGAGCAGCGCGGCGCCGCTCCACGTGAGCACGCCCGGCGCGACATGCAGCATCGCGGCGAGCGTCTGCGGCACGCAGACCATGCCCACCGCCGTCATCAGCACCAGCGCAAGCGCGAGCGTGCCGCTGGTGAATACCGTCATCCGGCCGATCTGCGCGGGCGTGACGCCCGACACGCCGTACACGCGCGCGCGCACCGCGCCGCCCGTGAGCGCGCCGAAGCCGGTCGCGTTGCCGAGCGCGGAGCCGGCGATCGAGCCGATCCACAGCGCGGCGCGCGGCACCTTCGCGGCGACGTAGCGCAGGCCGACCGCATCGCGGGCGACGAGCGCGAGATAGCTGAGAGCCGTCGCGGCGAGCGACGCGCCCCATTCGCCGACGGACATGTGGCGCAGCTGACGGATCACCGACCGGTAGTCGACGGATTCGGACAGGTGCTGGAAAACCACGATCAGCAGCAGGCCGATGCCGAGCGCGAGCAGCGGCGACAGCACGCGCTCGTTGCGGATCAGCGTCGACACACGGGCGATCGCCGCCGCGGCGCGACCGGGCGGACCAGGGTGGCGGGAAGACATAGATTGTTCAGTGGCGGTGCATAGCTTGTCGCGGCGCGGGACGGCCGGGCGGCGACGAATCTGGTTGTTCTGCGTGGGCGGCCGGCCTAGGTCGGAGGCAGGGGCGCCTGGATCAGAAATTACAAGTATACGGAATTTATATTACAGAATCTGTCGTTGTCGCACCGGGCGGTTTGGGCGCAGCGGGCGCATCAATGGCGCATCAAATTCATGCGCAAGGTGCGCATCATACCGGGAACCGCCGGGGATTTTTCATCGGATCAGTGACGAATCGCGCATTCCGGAAGAATTCTCCCGGCCGCCCCGCGCGAACGAGCAAAAACCGAGAGCCCACGCGGGTTTACGGGAATGGGGACGGATGGGCGCCGTCACTTCGCCCGCTCGTGCTCCGCCAGCCCGATCGCCTTGTAGTCGTAGGTCGGATAGAACTCCGTCCGGTACGCGCCCCACGCCGTGTCCTCGAGCACGCGATTGACCTCCCGCACGCGCGAGGCCGGCAACCGCAGCACGACGATCTGCCCGATTCCCATCGTCACGGTCCAGCTCACCACCTCGACGCCCGGCGGCGGAAACGCCTTGTAGAACCCCTGCTTCGCGAGTTGCGCGTTCAGCTCGGCGAGCGGGCGCGACTGGTCGTGCTTGAGAAAGACCGTCAGCAGCACCGCGTTGTCGGGCGTCGCGGCAGCCGTGCCCGTCGGCACGGTCGACGTCTGGCCGACAGCCGGCGCGCAGCCGAGTGCGGCAGCGGCCAGCGATGCGGCAATCACGAGGGTTCGAAGCGGGAAATTCCGGCGTGCCGTCATGACGCGACTCCAGGGCTGCGTGAGTGAAGCCGCCATCATGCGCCGTCCGGCGCATCGCTGCAGGGCAGGCCCTGACCCAGGCCCTCGCCGATTCCGGCCCGCTCGCGCAGCACGTCGATGAACGCACGCAGCTTCGCCGGCACGTGCTTGCGATTCACGTAATAGAGCCACATCGGCGGCAGCGTCCGGCACGCGCCCGGCAGCACCTCGACGAGCGTGCCGTTGCGCAGGTCCGGCTCGACGCGCTCGCGCATGAACGCGAACGCGATGCCGACGCCTTCCCGCGCGGCATCGATCACCGCATCCGCATCGTTCGTCACGTACACGCCTTCGGGATCGAGATCGATGTCGCGGCGCCCGTCGTGCAGCAACCACTTGTGCAGGCGCCCGCTCTCCGAGAAGCGGAACCGGATGCACGCATGCCGCTCCAGCTCCACGATCGACGCGGGCGTGCCGTGTCGCGCCAGATAGCCGGGCGATGCGACCAGCGCGCACGTCAACGCGGGTGCGATCCGCACGCCGATCATGCCCGGCTGCAGCCGGTCGGCAAGACGAATCCCCGCGTCGAAGCCGTCCTTCGCGATATCGACCAGTTCGTTCTCGTAGCGGATCTCGAGCCGGACCTTCGGGTAGCGCGCGCGGAACGCGGCAAGAATCGGCGCGATCACGAGCGAGCGTGCCAGCGGCAGCGCCGTGACGCGCAACAGCCCGCCCGGCTCGCTGCGCACCTCCTTCAGCGCGTCGCGCGCCTGCATGACCTGCCGGTAAGCGGGCTCCGTCTGCTGCAGGTAATGCTGACCGGCTTCCGTCAGGCTCACGCCACGCGTGCTGCGGTTGAACAGCTTCACGTTCAGCTCGCCCTCGAGCTGCCCGATCGCGAGGCTGACGGCGGCCGGCGTCAGGCCCAGCGCGGCGGCCGCGCGCGTGAAGTTGCCGGCCGTCGCGACGGTCATGAACACGTGCAGCCCGGCCATCGGATCGCGTCTGCTCATCATTAAAAAAACTTGAAACTCCTTCGAGCGGAATGCCGATTCTCCCATATACCGGAACTGCCTACACTGCCCCTGTCGTTCCCCAACGGAGCATCGAATGAATCCGCACCGCCCCGCACTGCCGCTGGCAGCCGTCCGGCACACGCTCGAAGCCGCGCTCGCGCAGGCCGCGTCGCTGCAGGTCGCCGGCGTCTCCATCGCGATCGTCGACGCCGGCGCGAACCTGCTCGCGTTCATCCGCACCGACGACTGCTTTCTCGGCGCGATCGACCTGGCGCAACGCAAGGCGCTGACGGCGATCCGCTTTCGCGCGTCGACCGGCGCGCTCGGCGCGATGTCCGGCGACGGCCCGCTGCGCGGGATCGAGCACAGCCACGGCGGGCTCATCACGTTCGGCGGCGGTGAACCGCTCGTCGACGGCAACGGCCGCTGCGTCGGCGCGATCGGCATATCGGGCGGCAGCGTCGAGCAGGACGACGCGATTGCCCGGCACTGCCGCGATCACTTTCAAGCAACCTTTCCCACCTCGAGGTAAGCACATGGCACAGAAACGCATCCTCATCACCGGCGCGGGCACCGGCTTCGGCCACGAAGTCGCGCTGCGGCTCGCGCAACACGGTCACGCGGTCACGGCCGGCGTGCGCACGACCGTCGAGATCGACGCGCTGACGGACGCCGCCGCACAGCGCGGCACCGCGTTGCGCGCGGTGAAGCTCGACGTCACGTCGGCCTACGATCGCGCCCACGCGGCCGATCTCGACTTCGACGTGCTCGTGAACAACGCGGGCGTCGGCGAAGCGGGCGCGCTGGTCGACCTGCCGCTCGAGATCGTGCGCGAGCTGTTCGACGTCAACGTGTTCGGGCCGCTCGAACTCACGCAGCGCATCGCTCGCGGGATGGTCGCGCGCGGTCACGGCAAGATCGTGTTCGTGTCGTCGATCGCAGGGCTGATCACCGGGCCGTTCACGGGCGCCTATTGCGCGTCGAAGCACGCGGTCGAATCGGTCGCCGAGGCGATGCACGCGGAGCTGGCGCCGCACGGCATCCGCGTCGCGGTCGTGAACCCGGGCCCGTACAGCACGGGCTTCAACGACCGGATGATGGAAACGCCGCGGCGCTGGCACGATCCGGCCGTCCACACCGTGACGCCCGAGCGGCTCGCCTTCCCGCTCGAGCAGCACGATCCGGAGGAAATGATCGCGCTGATGGTCGACGTGATCGAACGCGACGGCGGCGCGTTCCGCAACCTGCTGCCGAAATCGTCGGAAGCGTTCGTGCGCGCCGAGCAGGCGCACGCATGGGAGCGGCAGCAATAACGCCGGCACAACGGCGGGCACCATACGGCAGCCCGCCGCTCATTCGGTCAGTACACGTCCCGCATGTAGCGCCGCGCCTTCGCGAGCCGCGCGACGTAGTCGTTCGCGGCTTCGTCCGACATCCCGCCGTGCTCGGCGACGACCGCCTTCAGCGCGGTATCGACGTCCTTGGCCATCCGCGCGGCGTCGCCGCACACGTAGAAGTGCGCGCCCTCCTCCAGCCACTTGTACAGCTCGGCGCCCTGCTCGCGCATCCGGTCCTGCACGTAGATCTTGTCGGCCTGGTCGCGCGAGAACGCGAGATCGAGCCGCGTCAGGAAGCCGCTGTCGCGCATCGCGCCCAGTTCGTCGCCGTAGTAGAAGTCGGTCTGCGCATGCTGCTCGCCGAAGAACAGCCAGTTGCGTCCGCGCGCGCCGCGCGCCTGCCGCTCGTGCAGGAAGCCGCGGAACGGCGCGACACCCGTGCCGGGGCCCACCATCACGACCGGCACGTCGCCGTTCACCGGCGGCCGGAAATGCGCGGACTTCTGCACGAACACCGGCACGCGCCCGTCATCCGCGCGATCGGCGAGGAACGTCGACGCGACGCCTTTGCGCGCGCGCCGGCCGTTGTGATAGCGCACGGCCGACACCGTCAGGTGGATCTCGCCCGGGTGCGCGCTCGGGCTCGACGCGATCGAATACAGGCGCGGCTGCAGCCGCTTCAGCATCGCGACCAGCTCCGCGCCAGACAGCTCGACCGGAAACTCGTGCAGCACGTCCGCAAGCTGTTGCCCCCACAACCATTGCTTCAGGTCGGCCTTGCGATCGTCGCCGAGCAGCGCCTTCAGCGCGCCGTTCGTGCTGCGCGATGCGATGAACGCGAGCGTGTCGGGGTGTGGGCGCGTGATGTCGAAGTGGCGCGCCAGCGCGTCGCCCAGGCGCATGTCGCCGACGCCTTCGATCGACACCGGCGCATCGGCCTTCAGCGCGGTGACCGACAGCAACTCGTCGACCAGCTCGGGGCAGTTGGTCGGCCACACGCCGAGCGCGTCGCCGGCTTCGTATTCGAGGTTCGCGCCTTCGGTCGACAGCGACACGTAGCGCGTGTCCTTCGCCGCGCCCGGCCGGTTGAGCCGCAGGTTCGCAACGAGCTTCGACGGCGCCGGACGCGCCTTGGTCGGCAGCAGCCCCGACGCGCTCAATCCGGCGGACGGCACCGCGTGCAGCGCCGCATCCGCGTCCTTGATCCGGGCGACCACGCGTTCGAGCCACTGGTCCGCCTCGCGCTGGAACTCGACGTCGCAATCGACGCGTGCGCACAAGCGCGCCGCGCCCAGCTCCGCGAACCGTGCATCGAGCCGGCGGCCGTGGCCACAGAACTGGTCGTAGTTGCGATCGCCGAACGCGAGCACCGCGAAGTGCACACCATCGAGGCGCGCGGCGCCGTCGGCCTGCAGCGCATCCCAGAACTCGCTGCCGTTGTCCGGCGCATCGCCGTCGCCGAACGTGCTCGTCATCAGCAGCACGTATTGCGCGCCGGCCAGCGACGCGACCGGATAA